>WFNG01000092.1 GCA_015488735.1 Bacteroidales bacterium
AGCCAAAGTTCTGAATGACAGGTTTGGGATTGAAAATGCGCTGATGACAACTATCCACTCCTATACAAATGACCAACGTATTCTGGATGCACCACATTCCGATTTAAGAAGAGCCCGTTCAGCCGCTGTCTCACAAATTCCTACCACCACAGGTGCTGCCAAAGCTGTTGGTAAAGTTATTCCCGACCTGAACGGAAAACTGGATGGTATCTCCGTAAGAGTTCCCACACCAACCGGTTCGCTGGTTGATCTGGTGGCCAACTTAAAAACAGAAGCTTCTGCAGATGAAATTAACGCGGCCATGAAAGAAGCTGCTGAAGGCCCCATGAAAGGTATTTTGGAATATTGCGAAGACCCCATTGTTTCGGTTGACGTGATTCACAACAGCCACTCTTCTGTTTACGATTCCCAATCTTTAATGGTTCAGGGTAAAACAATTAAAGTACTGTCATGGTACGATAACGAGTGGGGATACTCTTCGCGTGTTGTCGATTTGATTGACAAAATGTTAGGTTAATTTAAAAAAGGAAATTCTCTTACCGTATGGTAAGATTTTTCATAGGTGATTTAGGTTAATAATTTTGAATGGTAAGGGGGGCGTTAAGCCCCCCTTTTTTAGTAAAACAGATTTTAGTTCTTTGGCATTTTCAATGCCGGATAGATACTTACGTTAACTTCCGGAATTTGTGAACCGTACTTTTTATTAATAGCCTGGATGAAATAATTGGCAACCAATGCATTTCCGCGTGGCGTTAAATGTACACCATCAAGGCCGAACAAATTTCCGGTAATAAATTTAGTACTGAAATGAATACCATTTACCGTAATGCCCCCATTCTTATCAATATTCTTCATTATGGCATTGAAATCCACAAAAGCAAGATTGTATTGATTGGCCAGTTTAAGCATAAGTGCATTATAAGCATTTGTAGCGTTAGTCACATTCTGGATTTCTTTTTCGGTAAGAATATATTGATCAGGAACCGGCTTTAAAGATCCCCATCCGGCACACTTCAATGAATCTGTCGGCATTTCCAGAATTACCAGCTCATCACTTTTCATTTGTCTTATTTTCATATATGAGAGGCTATCAGGCAAAGGCATGCCAGGATCGGCAATCACCATGGGGTTAGGCCCGACTTTAAAATCAATTCGGTAAGGTAATCCCATAGCTGCCATAGCTTTGTTATATTTTGCATAACCGGCATTCAACTGGTCAGCCTGGGTTTGGTTAGAAAGCACGATGGCATTATAAGGTATTGTATTAAAATAAGGAATAGAAGTAATATCGGGAATATCGGCAATAACGCCTTCTCCTGTTAACGTGGCAAGATATTTAACTTCTGCCTCCATACTGGCCTGGAAACCCACTCCCACAGCACCTGCCATAGGGGTAATAATACTTCCAACGCCACCGGATGCAGCATATCCCAATACATCGTTGTTGCCTATCCACAGGCTAAAAAAAGTAGGTTTAACTTTCGCTGCATAGGTTTCAAGTGTATCCGTAGGATGGTAAGCTATTCTGGTAAAAAACGGATTTGTCTTGGCCAGATTTGTGTTAAACAAATCAGTAACTCTTATTCCGGGGATTCCCAGATTATGATACGGTCCGGCTGCAGCTACCGAGGTTGTCAGGTAAAAATAAAGCTCCGCCTGAGAAGGATTCGGAACAGCCGGAACCGGTCCGAGGCTGGTATTTCCAAGACAGTCTTTGGTATAACCCAACACGTATTTTGTTCTTAACACAGGTATTCCGGTGGACCCTTCAGATGCTCCTACACCATTTTCGGTAGGCATATATGGAATACTAAACCGTGTTGTCATCCCCACAGTCTGTAGTTGCTGCGATAAAATATTAGCCCAGCTATATTTTTGCCCTGAGATATACAAAGCGCCATCGGCATAACCGGCAGTGAGGGAATTCCCAACGGCTACATAACTGGTAAAATTCGCACTACCGGCTCCGGGTTTTTCCGGATTATTTACCGGCGTCGGATTACAGGAAGCCAGAAAGAGAAGGCCGATGAAAAAGGGTAAATAAATGTATCTGATTAATTTTTTCATTTTAATATATTTTAGGTTAATAAATCTGTTTAAATCCACTACAGCACGATGATAACACAACGCGTGGTCAACCGATGCAGTACTATGGAAACGGTTCTCCGTTTTTTCGCCTCCTTAATTTTGAAAGACTGAATAGCATAATGATGTAAAATTATATTTTTTTACGATTTATTCAAAAAAAAGTTTGTTTTTTTCTAACAACAGGATCCAACAAAAGTTTATAGCCAGTAAAAAGCTGATTTATAACTAAATAAAAGATTGTGAAAAAGGTAAAATCATGCCATCACTAGAAATAATCAGGTGATAAATATTTAATTTTTCTGGTTAAAATATTATTTTGTTACCTGTTTCCGGCACAAGAGGCCAAAAATCAGGACATTTAAACGGCAATACAAACAAGTTAAACTTCTTTTTTCAGCACCTTCCAGATGAGTTCCGGCTGAAAGCCTTTTTGGGTCGCGTACTGAACCAGTTTATTTTGCCGGGTATATTCATCTTTGGCTTTCACCTCTTTGGAAAATAAGATGGTTTTAAGTGTGTTAATGTATTCATCATTATCAATTTCACTCAGCCCTATTTGTATAAAGAGATCGGGAATCTGTTTTTGTTTCAACGCGTGAATAATTTTATTTCGGCCCCATTTGTTATGCCGGAATTTACCAAGTGCGTATGCTTTCACAAAACGCTCTTCATTAATATAATTTTCTGCTTTAAGGGTTCTGATAATTTCTTCCAGTGTCTCTTCAGTGGCTTTCCACTGAAATAATTTTGTTCTAACATCAAAAATACTGCGCTCCTGATAAGCACAATAATTACGGGCTTTTTCAAGTAAATATTCAGGTGGCGGCGTCATATTTCTTATCTCTTTGATTTATGAAATCGAAAATACAAAACTTTTCTAAAAAGATATGATATCTAAATTTTATTTCCATGTCTCAAACCGGTATCCCATTTTAGCAAAATGCTCCAAAAACCGGGGCAAAGCATACAGCATGTTTTTTTGGGCTTTCAAACTATCGTGAAAAACAACAATACTGCCTCGGGTGGTTTTACTTATTGCAATATTCAGACAATCTTTCTTTGTGGTATTTGCATTAAAATCATAGGTTATTACAGACCACATCACAAGCTTGTAATCCTTTCTCAGATATTTTATCTGCGAAGGGCGTATTTTACCATAAGGAGGCCTGAAATAGGGTGACCGAACCAATAAATTACAGGCGTCCACATCTTTAAAATAGTCCTCGTCAGGTGTACGCCATCCATTAATGTGATGATAACTGTGATTACCGGCCAAATGTCCGGATTCCAGAACCTGATGAAAAGTTGCCGGATACTTATGAACATTATTGCCCACACAAAAAAAGCAGGCTTTGGCATCAAATTGGGAAAGAATATTCAGTACTTTTGGCGTAATCTCCGGATGAGGCCCATCATCGAAAGTGAGGTAGATGACATCATCTGTAACCGGCACATTCCAAAGAAGTTCGGGAAACAGACGGTGGACAAATGATGGTGTTTGAAATTTCATTTGAACACAAAGATACGGCCTTAACGGAAACGAAATACATAAACTGATAAAATAAAAAATCATGAAACGACTTGTATTAGTCCGGCACGGCGAGAGCATTTGGAACAAAGAAAACCGTTTTACCGGTTGGACAGATGTTCCCCTTTCGGAACAAGGTATTAAAGAAGCAAAAAGAGCAGGGCAAACCCTTAAAAAAGAAGGCTATCATTTTCGGTTAGCCTATACTTCTTATCTGACGCGTGCCATTAAAACACTCTGGCTGATGTTGGAAGAAATGGATTCAATGTGGGTTGAAGAACGCAAAAGCTGGCGCCTCAACGAAAAACATTATGGCAACCTGCAAGGGCTGAACAAAGCAGAAACAGCCAAAAAATTTGGCGATGAGAAGGTGCTGATGTGGAGACGTAGTTTTGACATCCCACCGGAACCATTGACAAACGACGACGAAAGAAATCCGCGTTTCGATGCCCGGTATGCCAATCTTACCCCCGAAGAACTTCCATTGACTGAATCGCTGAAAGAAGTGATAGAACGCATGCTTCCATACTGGGAAAGTGCCATCAAACCTTCACTGAAAGAACAAGGTGATTTGTTGGTAGCAGCCCACGGAAACAGCTTGCGTGCACTGGTTATGCATCTTAAAGGCATGAGCAAAGAAGAGATTCTGAAATTTAACATCCCTACAGGAATACCGTACGTGTTTGAGTTTGATGATGATATGAACTTCGTAAAAGATTATTTCCTCGGCGATCCCGAAGAGGTGAAAAAGCTAATGGAAAAAGTAGCCAACCAGGCAAAAGGGAAGTAATAAATTGTATGTTTTGTAACGGGATGGCTCCCGTTACAAAACTTTATTATCCGAACCTATTCATTTTAAAGCGGATACAATATTTCCTACGATTTTTAAAAATACACTTACCATGTCAAAAACCTGGATTATTCCTGACATACACGGCTGTGCGGCAACGCTTCAAACACTGGTAGAGCAGCAAATAAAACCGAATAAAACCGACCGGCTGATTTTTCTTGGTGATTATATTGACCGGGGGCCAGACAGTAAAGGCGTTATCGATTTTATTTTCAGGTTACAGAAAAACGGTTATGATGTTTCTCCCCTCAAAGGAAACCACGAGGATTCGTGTGTTAAAGCCTGGAACACAGACAAAAACAGAAACGGATTTTGGGGAATAAAAGTCAAGTCGCAACAACAAAAAGAGTGGGAAAATTTTGGGGGGAAACAAACATTAAAAAGCTTTGATGCAAACTGGCCTTCTGAAATTCCTGAAAAATATATCAGATGGATGGACTCAATGAAATATTTTGTTGAAACAGAGAAGTTTATTGCCGTTCATGCCGGTCTTAATTTTAATATTGATGATCCTTTCAGTGATATCCAGGCCATGATGTGGATACGGGATTTCAGGATAAAACCAAAAAAAATTAACAACAAAATCCTTATCCACGGACACGTCCCCGTTAGTCTGGAACTTATTGACATGGCCATCCAAAAAAGAACTCCTGATTTTATTGATTTGGATAATGGAATCTACATGAACAACAAAGTGGGCTATGGTAATTTGGTGGCACTGGAGACCAGCCGTATGGAATACAAAATTCAAACCGTTGTGGATGAAGTCCGTTACGACAAGCCCTTTTAGAAACCAAATAATTAATCTGAAAAAACAAATCTTCCTTCCCTGATCCCAATCTTCTCCACCAGAGCATCAAATTGTTTCCAATCTAACGCATCAACAACTAAATCGGCCATTTGTAACAAGCCTGAAACATCTTTTTTTACTAAATTCCCATCGCCTTTTACCATAATAAACAATGCCGGCGAAATAAACTTTCGCAGGCTGTTCGATTCGCAAATAATCCATTGGGATGAATACAATATCTTTTCAATCTCACCAAAAGTTTCGGACAGAAAAACATCCTCGGTTTGAACAAACCACGATTCCACGGCACCAGCTTTCAAAAACCGCATGCTGTCTTTGTTGCCATTCTTTCGGGTTTCCTTTTCTATACGGATTTTATCCGTGAAAGCAACAACATTATGTCCATGAAAACTTTCATTTCCAGGCTTGATATTGGCCATTTTTACAGCGGTAATCTGAAACTCTTCACCAAACTTTTTTATCAACTTTTCAGCCAGCGTGGTCTTACCCGTATTTCTACCTGTGCCCCCCACAATTATCATATTTTCAAACACAATCATATGTTCGCAAATGTATGAAAATCAAAATATTTGAAAAGCAATTCTAAATAGCTTATAAATTAGAAAATCGCCGGGATTAAGTGGATAATAACCGGACAGGATATGTACTTTTGCGGCCCTTAAAAACATATGCACAATGGATAAATTATTCAGAAAAGATGCCCTTAATTATCATGAATTAGGACGACCGGGAAAACTGGAGGTCATTCCCACAAAACCATATACAACGCAACGCGATTTATCGCTGGCCTATACTCCCGGCGTTGCTGACCCTTGCCTTGAGATTGAAAAAACCCCCGACGATGCTTATCGTTATACAGCAAAAGGAAATCTGGTTGCCGTAATTTCTAATGGTACCGCTGTTTTGGGCTTGGGTAACATTGGCGCATTGAGCGGCAAACCGGTTATGGAAGGAAAAGGCCTTTTGTTTAAGGTTTTTGCCGATATTGATGTGTTCGATATTGAAGTGGACGAAAAAGATCCTGATAAGTTTATTGCCGCAGTAAAAGCCATTGCACCCACCTTTGGTGGTATCAATCTGGAGGACATCAAAGCACCCGAATGTTTTGAAATAGAACGCCGGCTCAAAGACCTGCTCGA
Organism: Bacteroidales bacterium; assembly: GCA_015488735.1. Taxonomy (GTDB): domain Bacteria; phylum Bacteroidota; class Bacteroidia; order Bacteroidales; family F082; genus Sulfidibacterium. The sequence goes on from WFNG01000092.1 coordinate 6,417, forward strand.
TATTCCGGTAATGCACGATGACCAGCATGGTACCGCCATGATTACCGGTGCCGCCCTTATGAATGCACTGGAAATTGTGGGAAAAGATATCCACGACATTAAACTGTTCGTCAGTGGTGCCGGAGCTGCCGCTTGTGCCTGTACCGCGATGTATATCAAATTGGGCGTCAAACCCGAAAATATTATCATGTCTGATATCAATGGTATCCTCACCAAAGACAGAACAGATCTTTCCGAAGAAAACAGAAAATTTGCAACCGACAAAGATATTCACACGCTGGCAGAAGGAATTAAAGGAGCCGATATGTTTCTCGGACTTTCCGCAGGAGGTGTACTGAAAAAGGAATACTTGCTGTCAATGGCTGATAATCCCATCGTTTTTGCCATGGCCAATCCAACTCCTGAGATTTCTTACGAAGAGGCTATGAGTACCCGCTCCGACGTGATTATGGGAACCGGACGTTCCGATTTTCCCAATCAGATTAACAACCTGTTAGGATTTCCTTACATTTTCAGGGGCGCTTTGGATGTAAAAGCAACCGCCATAAATGACGAGATGAAAATTGCCGCTTCCAAAGCCATAGCAGCACTGGCCAAAGAACCTGTTCCGGAAGAGGTAAACATAGCTTTTGGTGTTCATAACCTTAAATTTGGAAGAAATTATATTTTGCCAAAAGCTACTGACCCGCGGTTGATTACCACGATAGCCCCTGCTGTGGCCAAAGCAGCCATGGAGTCGGGTGTGGCACGTCATCCCATCCAAGATTGGGACAAATACAAAGAAGAGCTCATAAAGCGGATGGGACTGACAAATCCCGTAAAACGCCAAATGAAAACCAGTTGTAAACACAATCCCAAACGCGTATTGATGACCAGTGCCGAGCATTATTCCATGTTGAAAGCTGCCGAAATTGCCGTTAACGAAAAACTTGCTGTTCCTGTTTTGCTCGGCGACAAAAAGAAAATTAAGCAAATTATCAAAGACAATGAACTGGAGCTGAAGAATGTGGAAATCATTGACATGAAATCCAAAGAAGAAAAAAAAAGAAGTGGGAAATATGCACAACAGCTTTTTGAAAAACGCTTCCGCAAAGGAATGACACTGGAAACAGCAAAAGACAAACTTAAGCTATCACCTTACTACAGTGCTATGCTGGTAGAAAACGGGGTTGCCGATGCTTTGTTATCCGGTCTTACCAGAAATTATCCTACTGCCATTCGTCCGGCATTGCAGGTGATTGGTAAAAGAAAAGGAGTTGATGTGGTCAGCGGAACATACATTGTGCTGACAAAAGAAGGCCCTTTGTTTTTGAGCGATTGTACCGTAAATGAAAACCCAACGGCAGATGAGCTTGTGGAAATCACGCTCCAAACAGCTAAAGCCGTAAAAAGTTTTAAAATGGAACCTAATATTGCCATGCTCTCCTATTCAAATTTCGGCTCGGTTGCATCCGGAGCTCCAACCAAAATAAGAGAAGCGGTAAAAATACTCCACGAGCAATATCCTGATTTAAGAGTCGATGGTGAAATTCAGGCTAATATCGCCTTAGATCAGAAACTTATGAAAGAAAGTTTCCCGCTTTCCAGGATTTTGGGTAAAAGAGTAAACACCTTGATCTTTCCTAATCTTGAAGCCGCAAATATTGCTTACAAATTGCTGCAAAAGATTTCCGGTGCGGAGGTTATAGGCCCAATATTAAACGGAATGAACAAACCTGCACACGTTTTACAAATGGGCAGCAGCGTAAACGAAATTGTAAATATGATTATGATTGCTGTTATGGATGCCCAACAGCTCTAACCCATTTATCAGTCATTATTTTTTGATTTTCCCCTGTCTGGACAAGGCAGGGGATTTTTTATGAAGTTGCTTAAAATGTGATATATTTCACATTGATTTTAAAAACTTTCAGGTATCATATATCAGGATTAATTGTATTATTGTAACTCAAATAAAATCAAAAAATAATGGACAAATTATTTAGAAAGGACGCTTTCAATTACCATGCATTGGGACGTCCCGGGAAGATAGAAGTCATTCCCACCAAACCCTATTCTACACAACGTGATTTATCATTAGCTTACACACCCGGCGTTGCTGATCCCTGTCTTGCTATTGAAAAACACAACGATGATGTTTACAAATATACTGCCAAGGGAAACCTTGTTGCAGTAATCTCTAACTGCACTGCCGTTCTGGGGCTGGGCGATATTGGCCCGGAAGCCGGCAAACCGGTTATGGAAGGTAAAGGGCTGCTATTCAAGGTTTTTGCAGACGTAGATGTATTTGACATTGAACTAAATGAAAAAGACCCTGATAAACTAATAGAAGTTGTAAAAGCTATGGCACCTACGTTTGGCGGCATCAACCTGGAGGATATTAAAGCTCCGGAGTGTTTTTACATCGAAGACCGCCTGAAAGAGGAATTGGATATTCCACTTATGCACGATGACCAACACGGTACAGCCATTATCTCTTCTGCCGGATTGCTGAATGCACTCGATATTATCGGAAAAAAGATTGAAGATATTAAAATCGTGGTAAGTGGTGCGGGTGCAGCAGCCGTTTCCTGCACAAGGTTGTACATCCAGTTAGGAGCTAAACCTGAAAACATTATCATGGTGGACAGCCATGGTGTAATTCACAAAGACCGCACAGATTTAAACGAAATCAAAAAACAGTTTGCCACAGATTTACCTGTCCA
>WFNG01000093.1 GCA_015488735.1 Bacteroidales bacterium
AGTCCGGCCAGGTCGCCGGGTTTGTCCAGCACGGGTCCTGATGAGGTAATAATATTGACTCCCAGCTCATTGGAAATAATATGCGAAAGCGTTGTTTTCCCCAGGCCGGGAGGACCGTGCAGTAAAACATGATCCAGCGCTTCACCGCGCTCTTTGGCCGCCTGGACAAAAATTTTCAGATTCTCCACTACCTTTGGCTGCCCCGCGAAACTTTCAAAGCGCCCCGGCCGCAGCACATTCTCCAACTCTTTCTCAACTTTATTCAGTGTTTCCCCCGTGGGATCCAGATTTTCATTCATTTTCAGAGATTCTGTATTTGTTAGCGCCCTGTTTTTTCTGTCAGGCAAAGATAGGGATAAACTGTCAATGCCCGGATGAATGGAAAACAGGTTGAAATACTGTTGGTAGTTAACGGGGGCCCTGACGGGTAGCAAGTGTTAAATATTCTTAAATTCAATACTTTATGAAGAAAATATGGCAACAGTTATGTAAAACTGGCGTTAATTTTGCAACACTGTTTTAATCCCAAAATTATAAGCCATGAAGAAAATAAAAAGTATTATTTTGTCCGCTTTTTTATTGATGGCTGGTATGACGGTTCATGCACAGATTGTCAATACTGAAAACCGGAACATCCATGCCAACAAACCGCAGGTTCACATAAATGTTAAAAAGGCGTATGACAAAAACGGAAACATTATCCGTTACGATTCTACTTATGAGTGGACGTACAGCAGCCATAACGGTAAGCAAAACATCAATTTAGACAGTTTGATGGGGCATTTTATGCCTTATTTCAGGGAAAATCTCCCCGATTCATTATCGCAGGCTTTTGGAAACCCGGCTTTGAACCTGAATGATTCAACCATGATGATGAATTTCTTTAACAATGCCCATTTCTTTGACCAGTGGCAGAAAGAGGTTTTCGACATGAACCATGAAATGCGGGCAATGGATTCGCTGCGTATGCAGTTCCTGAAAAATTATATGCGTGAAAAGAGACATTCCGGAAAAAGGAAAAATTCAATTAAGGCAGGCGTTCTTAGATGATAAGACACAAAAAAGAGAATAATTTGGGGCAGGGTAGTGGTTGTTTTTACGGAAATACGAAGAGCCGGTTCCGTATAAATTGATATTTTTGCTACTTAAATTTTAGACCATGATACATCTTAAATTCAGTTATGATAATGCCCTTGATTTTGTGGGGAAACACGATATTTTCAACTATCAGGAAGCTATTGACGCGCATTTTCTTGCCATTCGTGAACGTACCGGAAAAGGGAGTGATTTTCTGGGATGGACGGATCTTCCTACATCTGCTGATGAAATATTGATAAGTAGAATTGAAGCTGCTGCTGCCCGTTTTCGCGAAAAATCGGAAGTGAGTGTGGTTGTGGGTATTGGCGGTTCTTATCTTGGTGCACGTGCCGTTACCGAGGCCCTTTCGCCCCATTTCAATTTGCTAAAAAAGAAAGCCGATAACCCCATCATGCTTTTTGCCGGTAACAGCATCAGTGAGGATTATCTGTCCGAACTTTTACAAGTTCTGGATGAAAAAGAATATACCCTTACGGTGATTTCCAAATCGGGCACAACTACAGAACCGGCGTTGGCTTTCAGGTTGCTGCGGGAACATCTGGAAGGAAAATATGGAAAATCTGAAGCCGGGAAGCGTATTATCGCAGTTACTGACAAAAAGAGAGGTGCGTTGAAACAATTAGCCGATGAGGAAGGTTACGAAACTTTTGTGGTTCCTGATGACGTGGGTGGCCGCTATTCGGTACTAACCCCGGTGGGATTGCTTCCCATAGCTGTTGCCGGTTTCAATATTCGTAATTTACTGAAAGGTGCGCAAAATATGGCCGAATTTTCAGCGATTACTTCTAAGATTGAAGAAAATCCGGTTGCTGCCTATGCTGCTGTCCGCAACGCTTTGCATGCCAAAGGAAAAACCACTGAGATTATGGTAAATTATGAGCCCCGGTTGTTTTATTTCACCGAATGGTGGAAACAGCTTTACGGCGAAAGTGAAGGCAAGGAAAACAAAGGAATTTTCCCGGCAGGCGTAAGCAACACCACCGACCTGCATTCCATGGGGCAATACATTCAGGAAGGGATGCGGATTATGTTTGAAACCGTACTTTCGGTTGAAAATCCAAAACATAAGCTGGTTATTCCCACGGACAAAGCCAATCTTGACAAGTTGAATTATATTGCGGGGAAACGCATTACCGAGGTAAACCATATGGCCGAGTTGGGAACAACACTGGCACATGTGGATGGCGGCGTTCCCAATTTGAAAGTTACCATTCCGGAAATCTCTGAAAGCACCCTGGGAGAAGTAATTTATTTTTATGAAATGGCTTGTGCAGTAAGCGGCTATCTTATGGGTATCAATCCGTTTAACCAGCCCGGAGTGGAAGCCTACAAACGTAACATGTTCGCTTTGTTGGGAAAACCCGGTTTTGAAAAGGAGACGGAGGCCATTCGCAGAAAACTTCAAAAGTAAATAAATATTTTGTCCTCTTGAGGACTGTAAAAAGGATAAAGGGTTTGAGAATTCAGTTTTTTTTGGTTATTTTTTTATCTCTTGGATGGCTGGGCCTTTCGGCCCAAACGCTTGCGCCATCAAGGCCATTGGGTGGAGAGCACAACCTTTACACCATGAACAAACAGGTAAACCAGTTTGTGCATCGTTTTAATATGGAAGAAGCGCCTGATGGTACGCCACTAAAGAAATCCGACAAGCGATATCACAACAATGCTTTGCGTAAAAAGCTGTTGCCTTATCTTTTTGATATGCAAAATCCGCGTACTTCGGGGAAATTACAGCAATATTTTATTGCAGATGTAACCAATAAGGCACATCCGGTTTTTCTGAATTTTCTGGACAAAAACTGGTATGCAGAAGTGTCTGCTACTTTTGAAAACAATGGGAAGCCGGTGAACCTCATACTATTTCTAACACTTGAAAAGGCCGGGTTGGGTTCCAAATGGATTATCAGCAATGTTTACGATACCGAACTGCACAACCTTTTCCCGGCAGAAAACGAAGCCGGACATATGAAATACTTCCTTCACCCACAAAGTCATGAACTGGATTTTATGAATCTTAACAAGCCACTGGATGACCCGAAACATATTGAATATTATGCTTCCACAAATTACCATCCCGATTATTTAACCTTGTTTTTTTATCTTATGAAAACCGGAAAGCTGAAATTTGAAAATATAAATTCTGTGAAGTTTCATTTTCTTCAGATTCCTCACTGGTATTTTGAACTGAGCTTTTTTAACCGGAATACCAGTAATTCGGGATGGCTCATTTCTAATCTGGAATATGTTTCCAAAAAAGAAAAATCGCAACTCATTAATTTCTTCCGCTCATGCTCAACAAAATAAACCTGACTTTTTGGATTTTACTGTTCACATTTGGCAGTCTGGCGGCCCAGCAAAATGCTGTTAAGCTCAACCCGCAGGAGATAACGGCTTATAAAACGCAATGTCGCCAAATGATGGATTACCTGCAAGGGACACTGAACTTTTTGGGCGACCCCGCCAACCCTCCGGCAGAAAAAGAAATTATCATCAACAACAGCTATCTGAAAATTTTTCAGAATGATAAAGTGCAAATTGAAGGAGACCTGGATGCGCACCGGGTGGTCCCTATTCACAAAGATGTGCAGGCTTACCTGAAAGATGTTGTGTTTTTCTTTAAAGATGTTACCTTTACTTTTCACATTACAAGCATAAAACCGCTTCTCACACAAAACGGCCAGGTCTATTTTAAAGTAACCATGAACCGTAATTTAAAAGGAATTACCGTTGGAGGCGACACGGTTGATAATAATCAGCTGCGGTATGTGGAGATTGATCTTGCCCCGGAGAAAAACAGTTTGAAAATTGCCAGCATTTACACCAACAAACCCAACGATGATATAGAAATTCAATACTGGTGGAACCATCTTTCCCCGGCCTGGAAAGATTATTTCGGAAAATCTATCCGTGTGTACGACAGTATTCCGCTGAACAAAATTATTTTTTTCCGTAATGACAGTATTGTGGTGGAAACAAAAAAGATTATTCCCGCCGACAGTTTACAACAGGATACTACCTTGCAAAAACCTGCAAATGACAGTTTGTCAATGGTAAAGGATTCTGTATTGTCTGTGCCGGATACCCTCATTTTGGAAAACTCCGGCATGATGGTACAACTCATTCGGCATTTGCGAAATTCACGCCGGATCGATATTTCAAATAATCTGGATATTGAAAACCTGGCCCCGCTTAGCGAAATGGATAACCTGCGTTCGCTGAATTGCGCCCACACCCTCATTGAAGATTTGACCCCTTTGCGCAGCCTGAGCAAACTAAAAATACTGGATATTACCGGGTGTCCTGTAGGGACTTTAAACCCGTTGCGTTATGTTTCTGCATTACAGGAAATTGATGCGGCTTATACTTCTATAAGTAACGTAAAGGTGTTGGAAAACATGAAAAATATGGAGATGTTGAATCTTGCACACACACGTATTGACAGTCTTCCCAATTTGAAAAATCTTCGGAATCTGCGGACATTGGAGCTGGAGGCTACTCCTTTGCAAAGTATAGATTCGCTGGCTTCACTGACGCAACTTACCAACCTTAACATTGCCAAATGTTCTGTTAAAGATTTTGCACCGTTAAAAAAACTCATTTCCCTCCAAATTCTGAATCTTGACAGTACCCTGATTACTAATTTACAACCACTCACAACACTTGATTCATTAACTATTTTGCAAATCAATGGTACGCGGATATCTAGTTTGCTTTCGCTTGCACGTTTACCTGCACTGAGATTTATTTATTGCGACAACTCACAAATTGATAGTAAGGCAGCCACTGCTTTCAACAAAATTAATCCCCGCTGTCAGGTAATTTATAATTCAAAGAAACTGGAGAGGTGGTGGAAATCTTTACCTGTTGTCTGGAAGAATATTTTTATTGCTCACGCAAAGCTTACCGAACCGGTTACCAAAGAACAACTTCATAAGCTTTTGTTAATAAGGAAGTTGAATTTGAAAGATAATACAGGAGTGCGTAATTTAAAACCGCTGGATATACTTATTCAACTAAAAGAGCTTAATATTTCGGGGACGGCAGTTACCAGCCTGAAGCCGCTCTCTTCGTTGAGTACATTACGCCGGCTTGATATAAGCAACACACCGGTTCGTTCGCTGATGCCATTGCAGAAGCTTAAAAACCTGCAGACCATCAATTTGCAAAAAACGACTATTCACGATCTTACCCCTTTGGCAGGAAACAACCATTTGGGACTGGTTTTGGCCGATGGTACACAGGTGAAACAAAAGAATGTGTTTGCTCTTGAAAAATACCTGCCGCATTGTTTGGTTTTATTCCAAACGCCACAACTTAAATTGTGGTGGAACAGTCTTGGCGAGCCGTGGCAGGCCGCTTTTTCACAACAAATGGAATTAGATAATCCGCCCACGGCCAGGCAACTTCAGCAGTTGGTAAATCTGAAAAAAATTAGTATCGGTAACCATTTGGATATTGAAAGCATAGAACCACTGGTTGTTTTTGTTCACCTGGAAAGTTTAAAACTGGATAATACAAGTGTTACTGATGTTGCTCCTGTTGCCGGGTTAAAACGCTTGAAAGAGCTTTCTGTAACCAACAGTCCGTTGTGGGACATTGGTCCGCTGGCCGGTATGAAGCAGCTTGTAGTACTAAATCTGGAAAATACTTCAGTTGAAAATTTGTATCCGTTGCAGGGGTTACATCAGTTGCAGAAATTAAATGTTTCAGGAACGAAAATTAGAAATCTAAAACCACTGGCAGGGCTAACCAGTTTGCGCGATCTGGTCATTAACAACACCCGGATAAATAGCTTGAAATACATCATGCCTTTATCGCATTTAATGTTGCTGCGTTGCGATCATACCCTGTTGAGAGAAAAAAAGGTGGACAGTTTCAAGGAGAAACATCCGAAAACAAAAGTTATCTTTTATTAATCTGAATTCGATGTCTCACATTTTTACATCACAAACCGCCAGATAAGTTTAATCTGAACCGTTGTGTATTTAGTGTCGAATCTGTGGTTTTCCGTATCATAACCCTGGTTAACGACAAAATAGAGGTTCGTGCCTGGTTTGGGAATCCAGTTCACACGGAAATTCATGAGCATTTCTTCTGCCTGGTTGTTCCATTGGGCAAAGACAGATCCAAACAAGTTGGGGTTAACTGCAAAATCGATATGGCTGCTTATTTCGTGTACCACAAAATTTCCCCCGGGCAAAAAGACATTTTGATGAGAATAACGGGCGCTAAACCGCAAATATTTTGAAATTTGCCAGTTTATCATACCGGCATACAATGTCCGTCTTCCGTTATAAAAACCACCCCAGTTTGTATAAGCAAAGCCATAAACTTTCCGTCCGCGGTAAGTGCCCACTTGTAGTTCCCAGTCGGTAAACCAATATTCTCCCTGCGGAACAATAATATCGTCGTAAATATTAAAATCTTCGGTGAGGTTTTCAGCTTTTCGCTGGATATTAAACTCAAAAAACTCACCACTGCGTGTGGTAAATCCCAGCGGTCTGAATTCTGACCAAAACGATTGTAGTTTATGGGTTTCAATATCCTGATAATAGTTGAAATCAAAAAGCTTAAAGACAAACTGCTGAATAAAACGAAGATGTTTTTTGGGGCGTGGTTTTATTCTGAGATCTGCATTGTACATTTGATAAGCTGAGCGACGCTGAAACCCAACTTCCGGGTTAAAGCCTGCATCGGAGCGATCCCATACCGTTGAAAATTGAATAAAATCGTTGGGATAATCAAAAAATAAGCGACTGGCAAGGCCCGTTTTTTGTTTTCTGTCAGAGGTGTAACTTTGTGCCACAGATCCTCCAAAAGAAATATTTTTATTTCCTTTAAAATGTGAATTAAAGTAATTGAAATCAGCGCCATATACAAAGTTCTGATGTCCTGGTTCAAGTTTGCTAACTGCAATCATTCCCACACTTGATTCTTTAAAAACATCTTGTTTTACTCTCACCACCGAGTAGTTGGCAGGCGGCAACGTGTCTTTTCGGGCTGTCTCTATACTCATAGCCCCAATGGATGTTTTCCCGGTTTTTCCCATGACCCGTACACCGGCAATAATGGGGACAATTGCCCCGTTGGGAGCCAGGCCGATACGTCTGGAATAAAAAGGCTGAACACTGCCCAGATCAAAATTGAAGTAATTTTTACCTTCGAGAAAGAACTCTCTTTTTTCGGGATAATAAACAGAAAAGCGCGACAGGTTTACCTGCATTTGATCTGATTCCACCTGCGCAAAATCAGTATTGATGGTTAAGTTCATTTTAAGCGTTGGCGTAATAAGATAATTCACATCGCCGCCTATATTCCATTTAAAAGCACCTTTTTCTCCCTCATCTTTTTGTACTCCGGTAATGCCATAAGGTTTTAATTCGATGAGTGATGTTTTGCTAACGCCTTTTATACCAGTAAGAAACCCTGCATTGGAAACCTGTCGTATACTGGAATTTCGCGACCAGCCCTGCCAGTCGTCCTGTTCACGTTTGCGTGGGATATTACGCTCGAAATTAATTCCCCAGATTTGTGTATTGTTTTTAGAAAACCGCAGTGTGGAAAAGGGGATTTCAAATTCAGCAAACCAGCCTGAAGCGGTACGTGTTGTTTTCACGTTCCATACTCCGTTCCATGATTCGTTATTGCTTTGTCCGTTTTGTGAAATCATAATATCTGCCCGTGCTGCGTTGGGGTTTGTAACAAACAGATAACCATTGCGCTTGTCGTTGTACGGATCAATCATAATTTGAAAGTTATCATCGGTGCCATAATTGAAATCGCGTTGCATTTGGCTGGCAATAATTTTATCCGGATGATTATCATAACACCAAACGCCCACGTAAATATTTTTGGTGTCGTACAAAATAGCAACTTCAGTACGTTCGGTGGCCGGTTTGCCTTCGTGCAGTTCGCGTTGGGTAAAATTGGAGATTTTTCTTGCCTTCTGCCACGCCGGTTCGTTCAATCTGCCATCCAGTTTTATGGGCTGATGGATAAGAAATGCATGTATTGTATCGGGTAGTGAATGCTGGGCAAAAGACTGTCCGCCAAAAAACAGGAATATTAATCCAAAAGATAAAACAGCTTTGTAGTTAGAAATCATGCTTTCCTGAAATTTATGGAGAAGCAAAATTATAACTTTAGACAGAAAGAAACGATATTATCGCTTATTTAGGATTAGTCCAGATTATATGGTGATTCCCATTTTTTTCATGAGGAAAGTAGCGTTGAGGTTTTGGGCTACTCCTTCCTTCAGGAGATAGTCGAAGTGCAACCTGTTGTCTTCTATCTCCACTTCAAAACGCTTGTTTATAACGTTTTCCGGAAAATCTTTTGCCAGCTCTCCAAGTGCCAGATCGTGGGTAGCAATAAGACCTGAAGCCCCCAGCCTGACAAATTGCCGCAGCAGGGCATTGGAGCCTTTTTGCTTGTCTTTGGAATTGGTGCCGCGCAGGATTTCATCCAGAATAATGAACAATTTCTCTCCTCTTTCCAACCGGACAATGATTTCCTTGAGTCTTTTTAACTCGGCAAAGAAGTAGGATTCGCCATCCTGCAGCGAATCGGATGTTTTGATACCGGTGAAAAGTTGGATGGGCGTGAAAACAAAACTATCCGCGAGGACAGGAGCACCGGTCATGGCGAGCAGCAAATTAACTCCAATGGTTCGCAGGTAAGTGCTTTTTCCGGCCATGTTGGCACCGGTGATGATATGAAACCGGCTCCAGCCGTCAATGTTCACAGGATTGCCGATACAAATTGCCGGGTCAATAAAAGGATGTTTCAGGTTTTTGCCCTGAACCTGTAAATTTTCGGAGGCTATTTCGGGGAAAATTCCGTCCGGATGCTGAAAGGCGAATCCAGCGAGTGAGCAGAGTTCATCCACTTGCGTTAGTGTATCCATCCATCCGGGAAGTTGTTGGCCATATCGGGCTTTCCATTTTTCCAAACGGATGCTTTGCAAAATATC
>WFNG01000094.1 GCA_015488735.1 Bacteroidales bacterium
AATAAAGTGGAAGTATCACCGAGGTTAGTGGCATCGCCTTCACCAATCTTACGCAAGATACGCCGCATAATCTTTCCCGAACGTGTCTTGGGCAATCCGTTGACAACCTGAATCATATCCGGTTTGGCAATAGGCCCGATGAACTTATTTACCGTAGCCCTGATTTCATTTTCAATGGTCTCTTTTTCTGAATCAGACAACTCGGCACAAATGACATAAGCATAAATGCCGGAACCTTTAATTTCGTGCGGATAACCTACCACAGCTGATTCAATCACCTTGGGATGCTGGTTGATGGCATCTTCCACTTCGGCAGTTCCAATACGGTGCCCGGAAACGTTGATAACATCATCAATACGACCAATGATACGGTAATATCCCTCTTCATCGCGTTTAGCACCATCACCGGTGAGATAAAGCCCTTTAAAGGTAGAGAAATAAGTTTGGAAGCAGCGGTCGTGATCACCGTACAAGGTACGAATCATTCCCGGCCACGGATATTTGATACACAAAATTCCTTCAACAGCATTCCCTTTTAGTTCATTTCCTTCAGGGTCCACAAGAATGGGCTGAATACCGGGAAACGGCAAAGTTGCGAGAGAAGGTTTTGTGGGCGTAATTCCGGCCAGCGGAGTAATCATGATACCGCCGGTTTCGGTTTGCCACCAGGTGTCAACAATGGGGCAAAGACCTTTCCCGACCAAATCGTGATACCAACGCCAGGCTTCTTCATTGATAGGTTCACCCACCGTTCCGAGTACTTTCAGCGAACTCAAATCATGTTTGGTTACCCACTCATCACCCTGTGCCATAAGGGCACGGATAGCTGTAGGAGCCGTGTAAATCTGATTGACCTCATATTTATCCACTACATCCCAGAAACGTCCTGCATCGGGGAAAGTAGGAATACCTTCAAACATGATGGAGGTAGCTCCTGCCAACAAAGGACCATATACAATGTAGGAGTGTCCGGTTACCCAGCCAATATCGGCCGTACACCAATACATGTCCCCTTCATCATACTGGAAAACATTTTTAAAAGTATATTCGGCATAAATCATATAGCCGGCAGTGGTATGCACTACCCCTTTGGGTTTACCTGTAGAACCAGAAGTGTAGAGGATAAAAAGGATGTCTTCGGCATCCATTATCTCGGCTTTGTTGTCCGTTCCCACTCCGGCAATGGCATCGCTCCACCAAATATCGCGGCCTGCTTTCATGTTAATCTCTTCTCCCGTACGGTTCAACACGATAACATGTTCTACGCTGGGGCATTTCTCAAGAGCATCATCTGTAATGGCTTTTAAAGGAATGGTTTTGGCTCCGCGGAAACCGCCATCGGAGGTTATTACCAATTTTGCCGTAGCATCAATAATTCTGTCGGCCAGTGCTGTAGCAGAAAATCCAGCAAAAATAATGGAATGGATGGCACCGATACGGGCACAAGCCATCATGGCAATGGCCAATTCGGGAACCATGGGTAAATAGAGTGCTACCCTGTCGCCTTTGCCAATGCCCAATTTCAACAATGCATTGGCAAACTGTTTTACTTTGTCGAAAAGCTCTCCGTACGTCAGCCTGATTTCTTTTTCGTTGGGATTATTTGGCTCCCAGATAAGGGCTACCTGATCTTTTCGCATAAACATATTACGCTCAAAAATATTCTCTGTAATGTTCAGCTTTCCGTTAACAAACCACTTGACATCAGGAGCCCCGGGCCCATCGAATTTCCAATCGACAACGCGATCCCACTTTTTATGCCAGTAATGTGTTTCGGCAATTCCCGCCCAGAATCCTTCGGGGTCAGCAACACTCTCTTTGTACTTCCGGAAGTACTCTGCCAGACTTGTAATCTTGTTTACCATAGCATTTATAATTTAAATTAAACAATAAGATAGTTATAGGTGAAAATTGTAAATGCGATGGAAAAGATGAGGTAAACTTTTGGCAGAAAGGATTATGGTTATTGACATCGGGCCTGGCCGAAAGGCTGAGAAGAGTATCATTTCTTGGATAAGCAAAAAACGAAGGCAGTTTTATCTTGGTATATAGGAAGCCCTTTTTCAACGAAAATAATCTTTGTTAAGAAATAACAGAAAATCAAATATAGATGTTTTTCTTAAAGTTTCCGACCCCTTTACTATATTTAAATAAAGACTAAATAAAAACAAAGATATAAAATGATATATTTATATATCAATATTCTACCGCTTAACTTATGGTTTTCGGTAGTTTTATATAAATAAAGGCTTGTTGATTGTTTGTCGCAAAAAAATAATTCACGCATCATTATAGGAAAGCCCAAACAAATGGAGGAACTTTTTTTTAAAATCAGGTTCAGGTGGTTGCATGGCTATAATTCATCTGTAAGTTTAATTCCCAATGCAGAAAAAAGCGTATGCAGATCTTCTTCCATTTCCTGCGGATGAATGATAATCTGGTCAACATGTTCTTTGATAAGCCAGGCAGCCAATTTTATGGCTTTACCCCGCTGTCCAGGTGCCACCGGGTTTCTTACCAATTTGCTTTTTATCTTTTCGCCACGGATATTTATTTCCCTAAACTCAACCCAGGCACATTTTCCGAATGTAAGGGCAATATTTGTTTTACTTTCATCCAGAAGCAGTGCCACTTTTTGGGAAGTCTTTTTTTCCGGCTCATAGTGAATGGTACTGACAGCCAGGTTTGAAATCTGCCGGTGCAGTTCCTGTTCAATTTTGTCTATCAGCAAATGGGCTTTGTCAATATTTTTTTCTTTTACCTGCAGTACAATATCGGCAAACAGCACGCTGCCCGAACGGCGGATAAAAAGCCTTTCTATTTTTCCGACTTCGTCAAAAGTATTGATAACAGCTTTGGCCTTCTGCAGGGTTTCTTTGTCTACAGAGGCATCCATTAAAGAGAGGATGGCATTGCGAAGGATTTCATAAGCGCCATAGAATATCATCAGAACAATGATAACGACAGCTGTTTCCTGTGCATAAGGAATGGAAAAATGATGGCCGACAATTCCGGCCACAACCACCCCGCTGGCCCCCATATCGCCCAGCCAGTTGAGCGCATCGGAACTGACACCCGGAGATTTTAAACGGCGGGCAGCTTTGCGTTCGAAAAAGTAGAAAACGAACTCCAGAATTATGAGTACCAGCATAAAAATGAGAGTTCCCAAAATATGCTCCGGCGTTCGCATACCTTTGCTGAAAAAAGCAGTCTGGATTATTTCGTATCCGGCAAGGATAATGGCAAAACCACCTATTGTGGCTGCAAAATCTTCCAGTTTGTTCATCCCGAATGGAAATCGTTTGGACTTATGCCCTGCAAAACGCAAAGCCAGGAAAACCAGGAAAGCGCCAATCACATCCGAAATACTGTGAATACCATCTGCTGTTATCACGGTAGCTCCAACCCAGAACCCCCAGCCAAGTTTGGCAGCTGAGAAAAGCAAATTAAGCAAAATGGAAGCAAGCAACCAAGCTTCCCGTTCCCGTTTTTTTTTAAACCAAAGCATGGAGATTCCGTTTTTGCAAAAGTAAAAAAAGCGCAATAGCTTTCAGAGAAAATGACGGATGACATCAGGAAAAAACAGTTACATCCGATAGAAAAAAATCGTTTTAAACCACAATAAAAATAACACTCGCCGCAATAATGACCGAGAAACCAATAATAAGTGGCTTTCTCAGTTCCCGGCTTCCCAAAAACAGAGCGTAAATAAGTTTTATCAGGTTATTACTGGTAGCGGCAATCAGCGTAGCCTGGCTCAAAACGACAATAGGAAGACCGTATTTTCCGGTAAATAAGCCCAACAAAAAAGGAGTAATATCGGTAACTCCCACCACAAACGACAGAATATCAAGCCCTTTATTACCATAATGTTGCATAACGACCTTTGTTAAAAGCGCAAAAACAACAAACAGTACAGCAAACAACAATGCTGTTTTAAATTCCAATGGATTTTTAATTTTAATTTGTTTAAAATCCATCGCTTTTTGTCGCTTTCCAAATTTCAGAATAAGCCATGAAAGCAATACAGAAAGTAATGAAAGAGATACAAAAGGCACCGTTAGCTTATAAGCCAGTGCAGTATTAAAAATAAAGGTTAAAACCAGAAGACGTATAAACATGACAGCAGTGGCCATCATGGTAGCCGAAGTGATTTGTAACATATTGGCGCCTTCTGTTTTGCTTCTGCGCGCCAGCACCACGGTGGTGGCAGTGCTGCTGTACGAACCACCCAGGATTCCGGTAATCAGAATTCCTTTGTTCGGAAAAAGAAATTTTTGAATCAGGTAACTGGCATAAGATATCGCTGAAATAATAACCACAGCCAGCCATATATCAAATGGAGAAACAGGAACATAGGCGTCAATTACCTTGTGTGGTAACATGGGCAGAATAATACCGGATATGAGTAAGAACTTGGCAAGCGTTATGAATTCGTTTTCATCAAAACGGCTGCTCAGCTTCCAAAGGAACTGTTTAAGTTCTGTGAAAACCAAAACCACCGTAACAAGGGAGACTGTCAGCCACAAGGGTTTGAGATAAATTAATGGCGTCAGGCTATAAGTAATCAACACCACAATCATGGAGGTAATTCCATACTGATCCCTGTTTTCAATTTTTTTCCAGTAAAAGATACTTAGGAACAAGACAATGGCCAAGCCACCTCCGGCAAAGAGGAATAAGTTGTTAGGTGCAATAAGGTACAAGACAAATCCGAGAAGCCCGATAAAAACATGGGTACGGTCGGTTCCGTATAACGAACCGCGTTTATCTTTAAAATGACGCCTTCGCTGTTCGAGGCCAATCAAAAGCGAAAAAACCAGTACCAGAATAAAATTGATAAAGTCTTTCGGAATGTGTTCAAGCATGTGATTTGTCTGTTTTTTTCAAAAATAAAAATTTATATTTAATGGAAAAACGAAAACTATTGTTTGCATAAATTAATTTTGAAAAAATAATTTTAAAAACACAACAGAATCAATTAACAATGTAAATACAGCTGTGTAACTTTCTAAAACTGAGAGGTGTTATCCCCACATGTTTTTTAAAAAATTTATTAAAATAAGAAGAATATGAAAATCCCAGACTGTGTGTTATTTCTTTTATACTTTTAAATTCAAAAGAAAGTTGCCGTTTGGCTTCAAGAACAACATATTGGTCAATAATATTTTTAGGCGTTTTGCCCGAAAAGTTTTTCACATCTTTCAAAAGGGTTTCTTCCGACACATTGAGCATCCTGGCATAATCTTCAACGTTTTTCATTTGGTTTCCGTTCAATAATATTTTCTCCAGAAACTGAACATATAAAGAGGAAGCCGGAGAAATTTCATCACAACTTTTTTTATGCTCCGAAACCAATAACTGCACAATAGAAGCAAGATAATAATGCAACACCGATACCCGTTTGGGATTGTCAATAAGTGCAAATTCATAATTAACAAGATAAAGCAAACAGTCCATTACCTTTTCCAGTTCTTTATTGTTGCTCAGCCCAAGGCTTATCTGTACGTTTAAAAAGAGCTCAATTTGGGGAAGCACCTCGTTTTTAAATAGAATAACAAACCCTTTAATGGTTGTATTGTCTTCAAAATAATAAACCGGCTCCTGTGAAATTAAGAAAAGCTGGTTATCCTCAAGATCGTAGTGTACAAAATCAATATTTATACCTCCCGAACCCTTCTCTAGCCAAAATAATTTACTGAACTCGCCCCTGTGTGGTGTAAACAGCTGCGGAGTAGGATGTTTTATAAGTTTGTCAAAGTGCTTGACAATTACATTTCCATGAGGAAACTTATCCTGCGTATAATTCACAATCGGTGGGCAACCAGACATTATTCTCCTTGTGTTTTAAAAAGTTTTTCTAAAGAAATTGATTTCAAATATACAAACTTTTCAGGACTACCTAAAATAAAGTTTTTCGAAGAGGTTAACAGATATAGTAAAATGTATAATATTTTCTCGTTTTATTTTTCTACTTTCGTTGTCTCATAATTTTAATTACTGTTAACAACCAATATTTTACAAGTATTGGATTAATATTAATTCTATTATTTGAAATTGAGGATAAGGGAAAATTACAATAAATTCTATAGATTGAGATGCGGATGCAGTGAACAAAAACTTCAAAACACATGAAAAAGCTCATACTGTTTGTCAGCAGCTATCCTCCACGGGAATGTGGAATAGCCACATTTACCAAAGATCTTGTTGATGCCATAAAAAAAAGATTTACGCATCAGATAGAAATGAAAGTTTGTGCTTTGGAAGAAGGAGTAAGCTCTTTTCAATATGATGAAGATGTCGTTTATCGCCTGGACACCACAAAACGGGAACATTACGCACGTATGGCTGAAAAAATTAATAATAACCGGCAAATTTCAGCTTTGATGATTGAGCACGAATTTGGCCTTTTTGGGGGGAAATACGGAGAGTACTTACTTGATTTTCTCGAAAAATTAAAAAAGCCTGTAGTCATTACCTTCCACACCGTTCTGCCCAAACCCCATCCAAAACTTCTGTCTGTTGTAACCTCATTGGCCAACTCATGTCGCAATATCATTGTTATGACCCATAGTTCGGGAAAAATCCTGGAAGAAGACTATGGTGTTTCACCGGAAAAAATACAACTAATCCCACACGGAACACATTTGACCCTATGGCGTGAGCATAGCGAAATTAAAAAGCAATTTGGCATTGACCATCATCTCATTCTCTCCACTTTTGGTTTACTGGGGCCCAACAAAAGTATTGAAACAGCCCTGTATGCTTTACCTGGCATTGTAAAGGAATT
>WFNG01000095.1 GCA_015488735.1 Bacteroidales bacterium
CGCCAGCCATCCCCGACTGGATGGCACACCCCATTTGGTCAGGAATGCATTTTGAAGGCATGGTGAAAACAGCCCGCTATTGGGTGAAAAAAATTCGCGAAAAAGAGCATCCCGATTTAATGATTGGCCTGTTCCATTCCGGTACTAACATTAACTATGGTATCCATGATGAAAACCAACCACCGGAAGATGCTTCGGGACTGGTAGCCAGAGAAGTCCCTGGTTTTGATGTTATTTTTGCCGGCCACGACCATAAACTCAGCAATCAGATCATAACCAATGTAGATGGCAAAGAAGTTCTATTACTGGATCCGGGGGCTTACGTAAAGTTCGTTTCGGAGGCCGACATAACCCTTACCTATAATCCCCACACCGGACATTATGAAAAAGCCATAACCGGACATCTGCGCAGAATGGCAGATTACAAGCCCGACAGTGCTTTTATGCATAAATTCATGCCCGATTTTGTTCAGGTACAAAAATTTGTTAACCGGCCTATAGGCAAATTTACCAAAACCATCAACGCCCGGAATGCGCTTTTCGGCCCATCGGCTTTCGTTGATATCATCCACCAGCTTCAGCTCAAAGATACACATGCGGATGTTTCCATCGTATCCCTTCTTTCCCTGAACGCACACATCAACAAAGGGGAGATTTACGTTCGCGACCTGTTTCAACTTTACCGCTACATAAATTATCTTTATACACTCAGACTATCAGGGCAGGAAATTAAAAACCTGTTGGAATATTCTTATGGCTTATGGTTTAACACTATGCAAAACAAGAACGATCATTTACTACTATTCAAAACAGACGCAAACGGAAATCTGGTAAAATCGAAGTGGACCGGAAGGCCCCAGCTGAAAAATGCCTATTACAATTTTAATTCTGCAGCCGGGATAAAATATACTGTTGATGTGAGTAAAAAGCCGGGAACCAGAATTACCATCCTCTCGATGGCTGATGGCAAACCTTTCGACATGAATAAAATGTACACCATTGCCATTAATTCTTATCAGGGTAACGGTGGTGGCGGTACACTAACCGATGGGGCAGGCATTCCTAAATCACAATTAAGCAAACGGTTAATATCCAGTACACAAAAAGATATCCGCTATTTGATGATGCAATGGATTGAAAGCCAAAAAGAGATTACCCCAAAATCATTGAACGATTGGAAAGTGATTCCTGAAAAATGGGTTAAACCTGCCGCTATTCGCGACAGAGAGTTACTTTTCGGTAAATAATCCCGCTGTTTTATGGTATTTAAAACAAAAAGGTTCAGACAAGTAGTCTGAACCTTTTTGTTTCGGTCACTTTTCATTCTCCCGGTTCTACGAGTAATACCAACCTGGGTTTACAAAGTATTTACCAACATTTATACGCTGAAAAGAACAGACATTATTTCATCTTTTTTACATCAATCTTTTTCTTCGGAACAGAAGTGTCTATATCTTTCTCAGCCAACTCCCGCATCTCCTGCACAAAGTCTTCTATTTCGGCATCAGTAAAATCTTTCTCCTGTGCCGCTTCTTCCAATGTTCCCCAAATAGGTTCGCCGCACATGATACAACGGATTCCCTTCTCCATTAAATAGCGTACAGAAAAGGCATAGTTATTAACCAGTTCTTCAATAAGAATATCTTTGGTTATTTCAGGTTTTTCCATGATCTTAATTTTTTGCAAAAATATAAAATGTGAAAACAGAGAATTAAAAAAGACCGTCATTTTTATAAATTTCCATCTGTACTTCTGAGAATGGTGTAATTTGTATTGACTTACCATTTCTCTTATTGGTAAGGTAACCGTTCTCAAAGTTTATCACAATGACATCGGCATTCTGTAAATCAACAGCCTCCAATGTATCATACGTCAAAACAGGCATGGCAGCATTTATGGCATTCCGCTCATAGATGGCGCCAAAAGATTCCGCCAGAATAGCCTGTACACCAAGTGTTTTAAAACCATCTACCGCTTGTTGTCTTGAACTTCCCGATCCGAAATTCTTTCCGGTAACAACAATATCACCCGGTTTTACTTTTTGTGCAAAAGTCTCGTAACCTTTAAGGTTATCGAAAATGTATTGTCCCATTTTTTCCGGATCGGTAATCTGGAGATAACGGTTATGGAAAATCATGTCTGTATCAATATCATCTTTTTTAATCAGCCACACACGCCCCTTTACCTCAACAGGTTTATCTGCCGGGACATGCTTATGTTGTGCAGCAGGCTTGTAATCAATTTCTGTATTTTCATAATCAAAATGGGCTGGAAATTCCGGAATATCATCTTCACTTGTAATGTATCCGGCCACAGACGAAGCTGCCACCGATGCCGGAGAAGCGAGATAAACAAGGCCTTTCCCCTGTTTTCCGGGAAAATTCCGATTCCCCGTGCTCATGGTTACCTCACCCGGACCGTTTTGGCCCACCTGTCCGGCAGCACATCCGGCACATCCTGCATTAGACACAAGGGCACCACTCTCTTTAAAAACAGACAACAAGCCTTCGTCCAGACATTGCCGCCAAATTTTATCGGTGGCAGGAACTATTTTCAGAACCACCCCCGGCGCAACTTTCCGACCCTTCAGCACATTTGCCACAGCACGCATATCTTCCATCCGGCCATTGGTGCAACTGCCTACAAAAGCAGAATCTATTTTCACACGTTTTTCCGTATTTATGTCCACAGTATCATCCGGCTTTCCCGGTCGGCTTACCATTGGCACAAACAGAGTTACATCGAGGGTATATTCTTTATCGTACTTTGCATCGCCATCCGCCAAAACAGGTTTCAACTCCCTTCCGGTAGCGTTTTTGCAAAAATCCATAATCTCTCTGTTTGGAGGGAAAAGAAGGATAATCACGCCCATTTCCGTTCCCATGGAGGCAATGGTAATCCGCTGGTCAAGCGTAAGTTTGTCCACCATTTCGCCATAAAATTCCACTGCTTTTCCAAGGAGAGAATTTGCCCCAAATTTATGTAACAGGTTCAGAATAATATCTTTGGCCGTAACATTTTCAGGAAGTACTCCTTTTAAGTTAATTTTTACCGAAGGCGGAACCTTAAACCACACTTTTCCACGGTAAAAAGCAGCAGCAATATCTTTGTCGCCCATCCCCTGCCCAAAGGCACCAATGGCACCCAGAATATTGGCATGAGAATCTGTGGTAACAGCTGTGGATCCCGGCCATGCAAGGCCTTCGCGAATAAGCGTGTGTGTTCCGATACCGTTATTTATATCGAATACTTTAATTCCATGTTTCCGGGCAAACACACGTACAACCTGCTGGTTAGCAGCATATTTTTGGTCACTACCGGTAGGATTGGTATCAAAAGTAAAAAATGTTTTCGAAGGATTATCCACGGTAAGTCCGTAAGTTTCCAGATTTTTTACCACATTCGGGCCACCAAAATCGCGGGCAACACGGGCATCTATTTCAATATCCACGATATCGCCGGGTTTAACCGATTTCTCCACCGAATGAGCAGCAATAATTTTTTCTATAATTGTCATCGTTCTCATGTTTTTCAAAAGGTCAAAAATAAGTGAAATAGTGCAACCGTTTATCTTACAATATGTGCTCTTTTAAATTCTTTTGTTCTGTCGAACAAGAATCTGTATGTGACATAGGTTTTATAAATTCTTCCTTCCACGTAGCGTTCCACCATTTTCATCATAGAGGGGTTAAAATCGCCAATCCAATTCATTTCCAAATGAATATAGGGGAACCCTGGTTTCTTTGATTCATCTTCAAATCTTTTAATAATAGCTGCCTCCACCCCCTTTCCCTGGTAATCAGGCGAAACGCCAAATATTAATCCCAGCAACCGGTTAGTTTTATGGAATACTTTCAGGCCAAAATACAGGCGAATCTTATTCAATCCGTTTAGTTTTCCATTAAAGTTTCGGATTATCTGGTTTATATCAGGAATCATGACAAAGAAAGCGATCGGTTCATTTTTATGATAGCCAAAAATTACGGCACGTTCATCAATAACAGGTTTAAGCGAATGGAGAAGAGCCTTTGCCTGCGGTAACCGCATAGCGCTCACTCCCGGAAATCGTGCCCATGCTTTGTTATAAATCGACAGAAAATCTTCAGCATATTGGTCAAAACGTTTCCACCGAAAGGTATCGAAACGGTAATCCGGATTTTTCAGTATCCGCATGGCTTTTGCATGGGATGCAGCAGAAGCGCCATCTGATATCTTTTTATAGTAAACATACTGGTTGAAATAGTTCTTAAAACCGTAATTTTCAAAAAGCTGATTGTAATACGGGAAGTTATAAGGCATATTAAAAGTATTCTCATAAAACCCGTCTTTCAGACAACCCCAGAAATTATCTCTGTTACCAAAGTTAACCGGTCCATCCATGGCTTCCATGCCTTTGCCTTTGAGCCAGTTTTTAGCAACATCGAAGAGCATATTGGCAGCTTGCTGGTTGTTAATACATTCAAAGAATCCAACACCACCGGTAGGTTGATCATTTTTTTTGGCTGTATGTTTGTCGTAAAATGCAGCTATTCTGCCTGCTGTTTCCCCACTTTCCGTTCTTAAAAGCCATCGGCAAGCTTCCCCATTTCTAAACAGTTTATTCCTCTGAGGGTCAAAAACGCTTTCGATCTCATCGTTCAAAGGTCGTATCCAGTTCTTTTCTTTCCTGAATAATTTAGCAGGAAAATCCAGAAAGTCCTTCACCCGTTTTTTACCGGTAACCTTTTCCAACAAAAATCTTTCAGTCATTTTCTATCATTCGTTTAGATATTGGCAAAAAACAGTTTATTTCTGCAAAATCCACAGTTGCGGATATTTCGTTATCCATTTCTGTCTTTCTTTTTTTGTCTGCTGGAAATCGGATGACCGGTAAAGGTACACGCGGATATGCTTTTTACTTTTTAACACACCTGCCTTTTTGAATCCTTTCGCTTTTATGTGATTCATTATTCTTGTAGCAGCACCCACATCAGGATAGCCTCCGTAAATCAGATAAAAGGCGTGACCTGACGAGATTTTTTCTTTATTTTTTGTTCCGGAATAACATATTTTCGGCTTGCCTGCTCTATCGGGCCGCTGGCCGAACCAAACTGAAGCATAATGCATGTTGATCCCAACTCCGATACATGCCCACGATTTTTTCTGCCACAAACCGTTGGTCAAAATCATATTCATGGCTTCGGGACTGGCTTCCCATAACGACAACACACTGTCAACACAAAGAGTATCCTGAGTATAAGCCACCATTTCGTAACCGCGATAGGGATAACTTGTCAGCTCCTGCGGCTTCTTCCACATACCTTCATGGTTTACCACGTAAGGGTTGTAGCAGCAGGCTTTCCAGCGACCTTTATTGGACCAGCTGGAAAGATTACAGATGCTGGTATCGGGATGGTTGTTGAACAAATCGGTTACATGTGTTCTGGCAACATACGACAAAGAAACGGAGAGTGGCAGGGCTTTCTTCCCGTTTCTCACACGGATACTGTTAATACTGTCTGCAAGTTGTTTCTCAGCCGGATGAAGACAAAAGGACGAAGGAACTCTTTTTTGTGCATAGACCATCCCGGACAAAAAAAGCCCCATAAATAACCACAACAGTTTAACACGGCTACCTTTTGACATCATAAATTATAAATTTGGCTAAAAATACAAATTATCTCCTTTCTTTCACCATGAAAATCTTCGGATATCTCTTTCCATCAAATCATCGTAATCCAACATAAGCCGGGTCATAAGCCGATTTTGCACATCAAAAGAAATGCCATTCATTTCTGAAACGGGCAAAATTTTCGGACTTGTTCCTGTAAAAAAACAAGCATCAAATTTTTTAATTTCAGTGATTTTAATCCGGGTTTCCTCAACAGATATTTTCTCCGTAGCAGCAAGCTGCAATACTTTGGCACGGGTAATGCCGGGCAAAACCAACGACAATTCGGGAGTAAACAGCCGATTGCCCCGAACAAAGAAAACGTTAGAACGACTTCCCTCCGTCAAATAACCCCGATTATTTACATAGACCACTTCCCATAAATTTTTCTCTTTTATCAGGGCATCTGCCTGTTCGCGGAGACTAAATATATGTTTCTTTGCATTTGGATTTTCGCGTTCGGCCTGCATACTTCCTACCACAACGCCCTCAGCGTAATGTTTTGCAGAGGGATAAAAAAAGGGCATAACCCAAGCCATAAACCGGTCATCATCCTCTCCACCCCAATGATAAAGAAACTTGATATTCCCCTGATGCATCTTGTTTTGTTCGATGAGCAACTTCACTGCATTCTGAACAAACTTTACGGAAAAATCTACCGGGATATTCTCCAGATTCGCCGAAGAAAAAAACCGCGTAATGTGTTCCTGTAAAAACACAGGTGTTTTTTGTTCTACACGCAAAACCTCATAGATACTTACGCCCTTTTCGAGGACATAAGGATTGAAGTCGCATGTAGAGCGCAAATCGTTATTTAGCACAAAATAACTGAGCAGTGCAGTTTCCATAAATTAAAAAAAACGGTAAGTGAAAGAAACTACCGTTTTATTTTTTTTTGTCTCTTGTGGCAAAATAGTCATCAAGTACTTTCTTTGCTTTTTCAGCATTAAAAGTCTCCACAAAAATTTGTACCGCATCTGCCGGCGATCCCTGCGCCCATCCCGCACCAATACTCTCTTCAAGAGTATCTTTTCGTATACATCCAATACTATTTTCTTTCAAAAGTTCTTCAAGGAAAAGGCCCTCTACTCTGGATCCCGTATAAACTAAGCTTAATTCGTCTGTCATGATTTTTTCATTTTTAAATTATAGGTAAAGATAAGAAAATACAGCTTCGCTCTGCAAACAAAATTGTTAAGAAAAATAAAATCGTCTGCAAACGTAAAAGTAGCTTAGCCCGGTGATCAGGTGATTGTCAGATAATTGTCGGGCGATTGTCAAATAGCAGTCAACTGATTGTGGAATAGTTGTCAGGCAATTATCAAACGGTTGTCAAAAGTCGGGCAAATCATTTCTGATTTCCCGACTTCACTCCCTCGCAACTTCTCAAGTTCACCTCGTCGCCCTTTCCCTTCGTCTCTTTTCTGCGGCAGGGATAGAAGCGGTAGCTCCCTGTGGCGCAAGTGGTTGTGTAGCAGGCTGCGGACAGCGACCAAAGGAAGCTCGTGCGCAGCCGTAGCGAAACACCGCTTGTGCCACAACGGACTACAAGCGAATAGCCCGTGGAGGCTCTGCGGGCAGGACCGCCCAAAATATTATTATGTACTGAGTTTAATGATGGCGAAGACCATGACTGCGGCACTTATAAATTGTACAGGCGAAAGAACGCTTCCGTTTACCACATAATCGAAGAAAATGGCGGAGATAGGAAATAAAAGTTCACTAATGGTGGCGACAATGGCCCTTACACGGCGCAAACCATAATAGTAAATAAAAATGGCACCCGAACCGGTGGTAAGACCGATGAGTACAAAATATATCCAGTGTAAACGGTTGGTGTGCATAATTTCGGTGTACTTTCCAAAAATTACAACATAGAAGAGCATGAACAGCGTTGTAAATCCATACCGAAAAAAGGTGGCCGTTGTAAAGTTAAAATGGAGTAGTACCTTTTTAGAAAACACGGTAGAGCTGCCAAATGAAAAAGCTGCCAGGATGGCAAACAGTGCTGCATAAATAGTATTCTTATCTGAACTCATGCTTGGCCGATGTAAACCAAATGTCAGAAAGTAACTTGCCACAACAGCCAAAGAAGCCCAGATAACGAAGTCCTTTTTTATCTTTTCTTTGAGCAGGATTGCCGCAAGGGTAATGGCAAAAATAGGTTGTAACTTCTGAAGCAATACAACCACCGACAAATCCCGGAAATTAACCAGAAACAATGCTTTTACAATGGCCATAGTGCCTATGGCCCCGCCAAACATGGCGATAAGCAAAAAGGTGATGTAATCCTGCCTGACAAAATTTTTGAGTTGTTTGTATTCGCTGAACATGAAAATATTCATGAGTAAAAAAGGAATGGCATGCAGCATAAAAACCACATAGCCCACATTAAGACCATGCAAACGTGGTGTAAGCACTACACCATCAAACCCCCACAAAATAGCCGAAAAGCCAATGGCTGCTGTTCCTCTGATAATTTCCCTGTTGCTCAAACTTTTTTATATTTTGTGTGGGCAAAGTTAAAAATTATCCAAAGCAGCTTTTCCGTCTGAAGCAATTTAGCATTAAAATTTCTCAGCAGCATCAGACAAGCCAATCAGACTACTGAGGAGTTGCGCCTATTTTTCTATATTTTGAAGTAACTTTATCAGTTTGTCAACCTCATCTGGTTTAGCGACAATCTTCTTATCCCTGTTTAACAGGAAGAAGGTAGGCGTAGAAGAAACACCATACTTTTCGGCAATGGGGCTGTCCCATCCTTTTTGTTCGGCAATATTTATCCATGTATAGCCTTCTTTCTTTATTTCTTTGATTACCGGCCTTTTAGACTTATCCACCGAAATGGCAATAATCTGTAACTTTTCGGGATGTGCAGGATCATAATATTTCTCCAACTTCGGAAGTGCCGCCGTACAATGCGGGCACCAGCTTGCCCAAAACACCAACAGTGTATGACCGGCTTTCACCTTGCTTAACTGAATACGTTTCCCTTTCAGTGTACGGGTAGTAAAATCAGGTGCCGTTTTTCCGATAGCAAGTTCAGTTATGAGATGCAGTTTGTGCAATATAGCCTGCTTTTGCAGTGAATTTCCCGGAAAAGCATCCAAATGCTGGTGTAAGGCAATGTGTTGTAAAAGGTTTTCAAAACCAAAGTCTTCAAAGCCTTTCACAAGATAATTGAGGCAAAACAGATACATCTTTTCATTTACCTGTGCCTTTTTCAGGATGGTATCCACCGGGGCAACAAAAGCTTTCTCCATCTCTTTTTTACTCATCTTTTGGTTCTGATAAAGCGAAAGATAGCCCACCAGTTTTGAAGTGAACAAATGTGTACGCAACAAAAGTGTATCATTAAAGTCAACATGGCTAAAATAGGTCTTCTTTAGTTCATTGTTTTGTTCCGATAAGGGTATATTCAAATCTATTTTTACAGGCTCGTCCATGGCAATAAAGTGAGCCGCCAGTGTTCCCGGATTGTCTTTTATCAGATTATAAGTAACGGATGCCACCTGATTTTGTAACTTTTCTACCTGGTTACGGAGAACGGTGTAAAAAGTATCATTCTGCGGATAATAGTCCAGCACAGGACGTAAAATATTAATCCTCATCTCATTGTTTGTCTTAACATGCAGATATTTGTAATATATCAGGTTCTCTATGGATTTTTTTACCTGAATCATATCACCACCGCGAAGCCCCGTTGAAACGAAATCAACATTTTCATGGTTATAAATCACATTAAACATATTGCCCGTTGGTGTCAATATGCGGTACATGCCCACAGGCATATCCGGTTTCATGATAAAATCGAAAGTACCGGAAATATCTGTCTTTGTGGTATCCACCATTCGTTGAGAATCAGCAAAATCCTGCAGGAGAAAAACATCTGTATTGCTCATTCCGGGAACGGTTCCCCGAATGTGATAAGTCTGGCCAAAAGCAATACCAGACATAAATACAACCACAAACAAAAGGGTAATCTTTTTCTTTAACATAATTTGAACATTTAAAAGACAAAAGTAAAACTTTCTGGCATCGTTTCCGGTACCAAAGGAATCGAAAAATTTAAAAAAGGTTAAAAAAAGGGTTGGTGATATCTACGAACCAATATCCTTGTAGCCACTGTAGCTTACGCTTAAATTGTCATCTTATTGTAAAATATATTTTAGCATTTCTTCTATCATTACTTTAATTTCTTAAACCTGTCGTTATGTTTTAGCAAAGATTTCATTTGCGTTATTGCCAATTGGTTTAATTGCATCAATCGCTTTGATTGTGGAATTTCCTGTTGGATTAGCATCGCATTAATACTTTCCATATTTGATAAAACGACCAATTGTTCAATACTTGCAAAGTCCCTGATATTTCCTTTTTCGTTTGGGTTTTCTTCACGCCATTTCCTGGCAGTTTTGCCAAACAAAGCAATGTTTAAAACGTCTGCTTCATTGGCATAAATAAAAAAGATTTGTTTTTTGTTTAGTTTTTCAGGAATCAGGTTTTCCTTAATGGCATCGGTATGAATATGATAATTAACTTTTGCAAGGGTTCGCTGAAAATTCCATCCAAGTTTAAGACGGTCGTTTTCATCTTCTTTAAGACGTTGAAATTCTTTTATTAAATAGAGCTTAAACTCTGCACTTACCCAAGATGCAAACTCAAAAGCAATGTCTTTTTGAGCATAAGTTCCTCCACCACGCCCTAATTTGTTTTTAATTCCAATGGCCTTGGTTGTTTCAATCCATTTTGTGGGTGATAGCGTAAAGCTATTGCTTCCGGACTCAAACAAAAGGGGGTCGAATTCGACCCCTTTAAAGTCAGGATTGTTTATTTTCTCCCACAATCCCAGAAACTCTATTGTACTTCTGTTTCTAAACCAATTTTTAACAACATCTTTTGGCTCATTAGCATTTTTAAATCGTGCGATATCCGTAATACTGATATAATCCTCATTCTTTACCCGTATTATGGCGACAGTCTGTTCTTTAACACTTATATTTTTCATAATTAGTTTCTAAAATTTTATAATAGTTGTTAAGCAAAAGTATAATAAAAAAAGAGAGAGATCCCTATCCTGACTTTGGGAAATCAGCTTTCCCGGCTTTTCTATTCGCTACTGTAGCTTACGCTAAAATCTTACTTTTGCAAAAAGAAAAGCCGAAATGAAGTTTATCAAGACCTCACAACAAAATAAATCGGGCATAATATGGCTCAACAACGACAGAAAAAGCAACTCTCTCAACCTGGAAATGATTGACGAAATGGTCACTGCTTTTGATGAGTTTGAAGAAAGCAAAACCAGGGTCGTTATTTTGCGTAGCAATCCGGGGGCACGTGTCTGGTGCGCCGGCTTGCGCATCGACCAGCTTCCGTCACCCGAAAAAAACCCCATTCCTTACGAATATGCGTTGGAAAAAATCCTGAAACGCATCGAAAGTTTTCCGGGTGTTGTCATTGCCATGATTGACGGCAGTGTGTGGGGCGGCGGCTGTGAGCTGGTGTTTGCCTGCGATATTCTGTTGGGAAGTCCGGGAGCTTCTTTTGCCATTACCCCCGCCAAAATCAGTGCGCCTTACAATCCAAACCAGGTGAACAGGGTATTGCAGCGCGTTGGCAGCAACATTGCCATGGAATTATTTTTTACTGCTGATGTAATGGGCGCAGTCCGGGCAGAAAAACTGGGCATTCTGAATCATCTTGTTCCTCCGGAAAAGCTGGATGCATTCACACAATCAATGGCAGAACGTATCATCAACAATGCCCCACTGGCCATTTCACTCATTAAAGCCCAGATACACCAGCTGGCAACCCGTACGGTGGAACAAATCACAAAAGACGAAACCAACCGTGCGTTTGTAAAACAGGTTTATCTGAGTAACGATTTTAAAGAGGGGAAACAGGCTTTTCTTGAAAAGAGAAAACCCGTTTTTAAAGGTGAATAAAATGCGACAGCTTCTCCGGAAATATTTTCCACAATGGTTCCCCGTTGAAAAAGTCCATTCGAATTACAACACGCTTGAAGTCGTCAGGCGATACAAAAAGCTGATACTCAATGCGCCACATGTAAATTATTCTTTTGGGACACTGCATCAGGTTTTTAAAAATGCTTTCCGGCAATTGAATCCCGACTACAGGAAAATTGAAAATGTTTTGATACTGGGATTTGGTGCGGGAAGCGTTGCCACCATTTTACAGAAAGAAAACCATTGTGGCTGCCATATCACCGGCGTGGAAATCGATGAAAAGGTAATTGCTTTGGCAAAAAAGTATTTTCGGCTTGATGAATTGGAAAATCCGGATTTGCACATAGCCGATGCAGCTGATTTTCTTTCAAAAGACGCCAAACAGTACGATCTCATTGTGGTCGATTTATTTCTGGATCATCGCACACCGGAGAAATTTCTGACTGTGGCCTTCCTCAAAAACCTTTATGCACACATGCAGCCCAGGGGCATTGTGGTATTCAATTATCTGTTATACGATTATGAGGCCAAAGAAAAGGCGATAGCATTTGAAAAAGAGTTTAGGGAAGTATTCCGGCAAGTTCGGGTACTTTCATTCAAAAAGCATCC
>WFNG01000096.1 GCA_015488735.1 Bacteroidales bacterium
CGGATCTCCCGGGCAGGGTTTAGCGGTAATGTCTCCATTGCCATTACCTCCTGATCCACCTCCTGCTCCGCCGCCACCGAAATGGCCGTTAGACCCGCTGCCACCGGAACATGACCATTCAGTAATAGGCCGGTACGAGCCGTCTGAAAAATTTTCAATTATTCGCCAGCAAAAAGAAGAATAAATCGAAGGAGCATTTTTAAAATGATTGATATTTCCGTTTTTATATTGTCTGTATTGTTTCAATACTCTTTTTTGATTAGTTAATATTACTAAACCCGTAAAGTTCTCAGGTATGCTAAGATAATTTATTTTTTTGGATAACTTATTAATATCCTCATTTGTAGCTATCATTTCATGATATGAACTAATTTGCTGTTTATTATTTATTAAAAAGACCAGCCGGTTGATTGTTTTTGTTGCAGCTGTGTCATTATTTGATATGGCAATACCTTTTTTAAGTTTAAGAGGTAGTTCAACCACAGTTTGACCATGCCGGGAATGATAAAAGGCATTTTTCCAATTCAGTTCCCCGGTAAATTTCAAAATAACGAATTTATTCAGCTGCGGATTGGCATCGAACCATGTTTTAGCTTTCTCAATATAATTTTCATTGGCCCTTCTGTTAACATTATTTTTTTGACATCGTGTTAACAAAAGTAATAAACCAACAAGAAATACACCAAGAAAAACAGATGTTTTTATAACTTTATTTTTCATAGTTACATTTTTTGTTACAAAATTTGGAATATGTTTTTTGTCTTGCAGTAATTACTGCGTGCCATATTTCGTACTCATTTTCTTCCAAAACAGGCAGGGTTTAGCTCAGTTTTGTATCTTTGCCGCGCTACCTCCTTTCTTTGTTAATGGTTTATTTTTCGCATAAGTATTTCGTTTCAATCAAAGGGGGCAGTTTTTCCCCTTTATTGAATTTGGATTCAATTAAAATAGTTTAAAGAAAATTATGTGAAAGTCAAACAAAGCTTTCCCGTCCATCATTTTGTTTAAAGGGTTTCACAAAAATTAATACTTGAAAGTGCAAAGCAAAAAAAAAAAAAACGAAAAAACAAAATTTTTGAAAGGTTTTTTTGGAATTTAACTTATGCAGGTTTTAACATTATATTATAACAACCAGTTAAATTGAAAGTTGTATTATTATACCGGCAATAAAAATTTTCTATAACTGCTTCAGGCATCCTCGCCTGAAGATTATAATATTATTCTTCAAACCCGATGTCTCTTTTTCACAATACTTTACTAACTTTACAGCAAAAATAATCCCATGCAACAGAAAATTCAGGAAACGTACGATTACGTCATCATTGGTTCAGGCTTTGGCGGCTCGGTATCGGCACTGCGCCTGAGTGAAAAAGGTTACAAAGTGCTGGTGATAGAAAAAGGCAAGTGGTGGAAACCGGAAGACTTTCCGGAAAACAACTGGCACCTGCGCAAATGGCTGTGGCTGCCCGCTTTCCGGTTTTTCGGCTTTTTCAAAATGACTTTCCTGCGGCATGTGGGTATCTTGAGTGGTGTAGGTGTAGGCGGTGGTTCACTGGTATATGCCAACACGCTGCCCCGCCCCAGAAATGCCTTTTTTAAGAGCGGGAGCTGGGCAAAAGCCGGTGACTGGAAAAAAGAGCTGGAACCCTATTATCAAATGGCTGAGAAAATGCTGGGAGCTGACCGGAACCCCAAACTTTTTGATGCCGACCTGGCCCTTCAGGATGTCGCCACGCAAATGGGCCACGATAAAGAATTTGAGCCTACCGATGTGGCTGTCTTTTTCGGCGAGGCAGAAGTAAAAGTGCCCGATCCGTTTTTCGACGGCGAAGGCCCCGAACGCGAAGGCTGCCGCCATTGCGGTGCCTGTATGACCGGTTGTCGCTACAATGCCAAAAACACATTGGACAAAAACTATCTTTACCTCGCCATAAAAAAAGGCACCGATGTACTGGCCGAGCATAAAGTCGTAGAAGTCCGGCCCACCGGAAAAGAAGATGGCTCCGACGGCTATCTCCTTACTTTCAAGAAATCAACCGGTGTACTTTTCAGTAGGAAAAAACAATTGAAAGCCAAAAATGTAGTCTTTGCAGGCGGTGTGCTGGGGACGGTTCGCCTGTTGCTGGACATGAAGAAGAAAAGCCTTCCCCGCCTGAGCAACATGATAGGCGATGACATCCGCACCAACAACGAAAGCCTGATTCAGGTTCATTCGCCCGAACGAAAAAAAGATTTCTCCCAAGGGGTGGCCATAGGTTCTATTTTCCCTCCCGATGAGGATTCGCATGTGGAGCCCGTACGTTACGGTTCCGGCTCGGGATTTTTCAAACTTATGGGCGTTCCGCTCGTTTTCGGAAAAAACGGCTGGTCAAGGGCCGGAAAGTTGTTGAAAATTCTGGTTTCACGCCCGGGTTCGTGGCTGCGCATCTATTTTTCCAAAAACTTTGCCGAAGAATCGGTCATTTTGCTGTTTATGCAGCATCTCGACAGCACCCTGCGCTTCAACCGGGGATGGTTCAACCTGAATTCTGCCGTTTCCACCGGAAAAGCACCCTCCTCTTTCATCCCGCGTGCCAAAGAGCTGGCCGAACGCACCTCGGCTGTCATCAAAGGGAAACCGTATGTTTTGTCCACCGAAGCATTTTTCGGCATTCCCACCACAGCCCACATTCTGGGAGGGGCCGTCATTGGAACCTCACCGGAAACCGGCGTTATTGACCCGCAGCACAAGGTGTTTGGTTATGAAAATATGTACGTGTGTGATGGCTCGGCCATTTCGGCCAATCCCGGGGTGAACCCTTCGCTGACCATTACGGCCATGAGTGAAAGGGCGATGAGTTTTATTCCAAAAAAGAAAATATGAACACGACTATTTTATTAAAAAGCCGTCCTAAAGGAAAACCAACTTTGAACGACTTTCAATTTGTTTCGGATGAAATTCCTCAGATAGAAAAAAGGGAAGTCCTGTTAAAAACGAATTATGTTTCGGTTGACCCCTACCTTCGGGGACGGATGAACGATGCCAAATCATACATCCCTCCTTTCCGGCTCAACCAGCCCATCAGTTCGGGAATTATTGCTGAAGTTACCGAATCTAAGCATCCCGGTTTCACAAAAGGCGATTTTGTATCAGGCGTTCTGGAATGGAAAAAATTTCAAAAATCCAACGGAAAAGGATTGATGAAAGTAGATCCTGCAAAAGCACCCCTGTCAGCTTATCTCGGCATTTTAGGACTCACCGGGCTGACGGCTTACCTCGGACTCACCGAGATAGGAAAGCCCAAAAAGGGAGAGACACTTTTTGTTTCGGGCGCTGCCGGAGCCGTGGGAAGCGTAGTAGGTCAAATAGGAAAAATCATGGGCTGCCGCGTGGTGGGCACAGCAGGTACCGACGAAAAAGCAGATTTATTAAAATCGACTTTTGCCTTTGATGAAGCCATCAATTACAAAACGGTTCCCAATTTAAGAAAAGCCATTGCCGCAGCCTGCCCCGATGGAATTGATGTTTATTTCGATAATGTGGGTGGGACCGTTTCCGATGCCGTTTTGTTTAACATCAATCCATTTGCAAGAATTATTGTTTGTGGTGCCATCTCGTTGTACAATGAAACAAGAATGCCAATGGGAATGAGGATTGAACCTTTTTTGATAAAAAGCAGCGCCTTGATGCAGGGCTTTATCGTGAACGATTATGCGAAAAAGTTTCCCGATGCCATCAAACAATTATCCACATGGATAACTTCAGGAAAATTGAAATACAAAGAAACCATAGTAGAAGGTTTTGAAAATATTCCACTTGCATTTCTCGATCTTTTTGAAGGGAAAAATGTTGGAAAAATGGTCGTGAAAGTTTAATGCAAAAATGAACAACCTGATGTATATTAATTTTTAGAACTACAGCTCTTTCGGTTTTGCCATCCGAAAGGTACCGCAATAGGGGATTTAAAATCCCCGAACTTAAAAACCTCCTGATTACAAATCCGGAGGAGCAGAATGTGTAAAATATCGCGTGCCAAACAAAAAAGCCGGAGTTTATACCCCGGCTTTTTTAATGTTGCTTTCCTGAAAATCAGGCCAGGCCAAAAGCGGCTTTCACTTTGGCCACATAATCCAGCTCTTCCCAGGCAAAGAATTTAATGGGCTTTGTATAGACTTTTCGTCCATTGCGTTCTTCTTTAAAAGTGGTGGTTTCGTCTTCATAAAAAACTTCCTGTTCTTCCGTTACCACATCGCGGCCGAAATGGCCGTAGGAAGCGGTTCTTTCAAAAACAGGATTTTTCAGCCCGAAACGTTTTATAATGGCATAAGGCCGCATGTCGAAAATGGTTTCGGCCACTTTTGCAATCTGGCTGTCCTTCAAGATGTTTTCCTTTTCATCTTTTACTTTGGCCGTGCCGTAGGTATTGATGTAGAAACCGACCGGTTCGGCCACACCAATGGCATAAGCTACCTGCACCAGTATTTGATCGGCCACGCCGGCAGCCACCATGTTTTTGGCCATGTGCCGGGCAGCATAAGCTCCCGAGCGGTCCACCTTGGAAGAATCTTTTCCGGAGAAAGCGCCGCCACCATGCGCTCCGTGTCCGCCGTAGGTATCCACAATAATTTTACGTCCGGTAAGGCCGGTATCACCATGAGGTCCGCCAATCACAAATTTTCCTGTAGGATTAACCAGTAATCTGTATCCATTGAAAAGGTATCCGGGGAATTTGGCTTTAATCTTCGGAATCAGGTATTTTTCCACGTCTTCGGCAATTTTTTGCTGCATGGCTTTTTCTTCATCAAAATCGTCATGCTGGGTAGAAATAACCAGCGTGTCGATCTTCACCGGTTTTCCGTCATCGGAATATTCCAGGGTAACCTGCGATTTCGAGTCGGGCCGCAAATAGGTCATCACTTTACCTTCGCGGCGAATGGCAGCCATTTCCCACAACAATTCCTGGGCAATTTCGGCAGTCAGCGGCATAAGCGTTTTTGTTTCGGTGGTGGCATAGCCAAACATCATACCCTGGTCTCCGGCACCCTGTTCTTCTTTTGTGGCACGCACCACGCCCTGGTTAATGTCGGACGATTGTTCATGTACGGCAGAAATTACAGCACACGAATTACTGTCGAACTGGTATTCGGCTTTGGTATAGCCGATTCTTTCAATGGTTTTACGGGCAACATGCTGTAAATCAATCCACGCCTTGGTTTTTACCTCTCCGGCAATAACTGCCAGTCCGGTGCTGACCATGGTTTCGCAAGCTACTTTTGATTCAGGATCCTGGCGAAGCATTTCGTCAAGAACGGCATCCGAAATCTGATCGGCTACCTTATCGGGATGACCCTCAGAAACGGATTCCGAAGTGAAATAATATGACATAATTTTTTTATTTAGTTAAACATCAAACAGTGGAGTTTGACGATTGACGGCAGGTAAAAAATTGGTTTAGCACTTTTTTATCGTGGTTGCAATCAATCAAATCCTTCCACATCATAATAATTTATGAACGTGCTGCAAAAATACTAAAATCCCTTTTCAAAAAAATAGAAATTTTTAAAATGATCCTAATTTAAAATTATTAAAATTAAGCAAGCAATCGCTTACTCGCTTTTTCTTGTGAGTTGCTGAAAAACATCTTCCAGTTTTTCTTTGTTTTTCCACAAAGAGAGAATACTCATACCGTTAGAAACGGCAAATCTGAAAATATTTTCACGAATATCTTTCTTTTCCTCAGCGTGTAAAATCCATTCGGTTTCCGACAACACCTCAGCAAAAGCCACGCCATCAATTTCACGGAAACGCTCTTTGGAGATTCTTTCTTTCAACTCTAAAAAGTAACTTCCGGTTGTTTTGGCTTTGCGTGAAATAAGGCCAACTTCATCATTAGCCACCATTCTGCCTTTGTTGAAAATTACCACCCGGTCACAAACAGCTTCGACTTCCTGCATAATATGCGTTGAAAATAAAATAGCTTTTTCTTTTCCAAGTGCAGAAATAACAGCCCGTATTCCCGTCAGCTGGTTTGGGTCCAGCCCGGTTGTAGGCTCATCCAATATCAGTACCGGAGGGTCGTGGATTAGCGCCTGTGCCAGCCCTACCCGCTGCCGGTAGCCTTTAGACAAAGCGCCAATCTTTTTGTGTTGTTCCGGTCCAAGTCCTGTTAGTTCTACCACCTGGTTTATTCTTTTTTGTGAAGAAAATTCCTTGTTGTACATGTTTAAAACATATCCGAGATATTCGCGAACATACATATCAGGATACAACGGATTGTTTTCCGGAAGGTAGCCTACCAGTTTCCTTATTTTCAAAGCATTGGTTTGCACATCAAGTCCGAGAATGCGCGCCCGGCCGCCATAAGGCGGAATAACCGATGTGAGGATTTTCATAAGGGTTGATTTGCCGGCACCATTGGGGCCAAGCAAACCAACGACCTGCCCTTTTCTAACGTAAAAAGAAACATTGTCAAGCACTTGCTGACGGCCATAAAATTTGGTGATATTTTTTATTTCGATAGTATGCATTTGTGCTTTTTATGCTTTTGCAAAGCTATGAAAATTAATACTGGAAGCGAAATCTGACAGTGGAAGGTTATCCCTGTTTAAGAAAAAACCAATGATGTGAGTACAAATTCATTTTATCCTTAAATTTGCATTTCCAAATCGAAACAACACACCTCACATGAAAAACAAAAAAATTTCAATAATTTCGCCGGCTTTATTCATGGCCTTTATCATGGTTTTCAGCTTTGCCTATGGCCAGAACACACGAAACACAAAAATGGAAAACGACACAACAATAAAACATGTGGCCTGG
Organism: Bacteroidales bacterium; assembly: GCA_015488735.1. Lineage (GTDB taxonomy): Bacteria > Bacteroidota > Bacteroidia > Bacteroidales > F082 > Sulfidibacterium. Next base: position 6,800 of record WFNG01000096.1, read on the forward strand.
AGCCGCCACGCAAACATTTACGAAGTAAATATAAGGCAGTACACACCACATGGGACAATTAAAGCTTTTCAGCAAAATTTGCCACGTCTGCAAAAAATGGGTGTGGATATTTTGTGGCTCATGCCCATCAACCCGATTGGGAAGGAACATCGCAAAGGCACCCTCGGAAGCTATTATTCTGTACAAAATTATGAAGCGGTAAATCCTCATTTCGGTACGCTGGATGATTTAAAATCATTGGTAAGAGAAGCACACCGAAGGGGCATGCATGTTATACTGGACTGGGTAGCCGACCATACTTCCTGGGATAATGTCTGGGTAAAAGAGCATCCTGACTGGTACGAAAAAGACAAAAACGGTAATTTCATATCCCCTTATGACTGGACAGATGTTATAAAACTGAATTACAATAACCAGGAGATGCGCCAGGCCATGATCAACGCCATGATCTATTGGGTAAAAAATGCAGATATTGACGGGTTCAGGTGCGATGTTGCCGGCATGGTTCCGGTTAGTTTCTGGGACGAAGCCCGGACTGCCCTTGACAAAGTAAAACCTGTTTTTATGCTGGCCGAAGATGAAGACAATGTGGCACTGGTAAAATACGCCTTCGACATGAATTACACCTGGAAAATGATGCATCTCATGAACGATATTGCCCAGGGAAAGAAAAAAGCAGCAGCTATTTGGAATTACCTGAAATGGAACGACGAAACTTTTCCTCCCTCTGTTTACCGCATGTATTTCACCAGCAACCACGACGAAAACTCATGGAACGGCACGGCACTCCAACGGCTTGGAAAAGCATTTAAGGCCTTTACGGTTTTCGACTATACCATTCCCGGTATGCCCTTAACTTATAGCGGGCAGGAAGCCGGCAACACCAAACGGTTGCGTTTCTTCGACAAAGATACCATCAGCTGGGACAAACTTCCCTACGCTCCTTTTTATACCGAATTAAACCGGCTAAAAAAAACAAATCCTGTTTTAGAAAATGGTGAATTTGGAGGCAAACTAATTCCCCTTTCCAAGGGCATTAATGAAAATGTTTTTGCTTTTTACCGCGAGAAAAAGGGACGGCAGCTGGTTGTTATCCTTAACCTGAGCAATCAGCCG
>WFNG01000097.1 GCA_015488735.1 Bacteroidales bacterium
ACTTTGAATTTTCCTTTTTGGATGTTTTTTGGGTTGAGATTCAGCTTGCAGGTACGCAGCGGATAGAGCTTCCGAATGATGTCCATGAGCGTTTTCATCATGCGCACAGAAGCATAAGGGCCGTAATATTCGGAACCGTCATTCAGCACATGACGGGTGGAAAAAACGCGCGGAAAGGGTTCCTTCTTTATACAAAGCCAGGGATAACTTTTGTCGTCTTTTAACATGATGTTGTACCGCGGCTGGAGCTTTTTGATTAGGTTGTTCTCCAGCAAAAGTGCATCTAACTCAGTTTCGGTAACGATGAATTTGATGTCTCTTATTTTTCTCACCAAAACGCGCAGTTTTCCGCTTTCCGGTTCTTTATTAAAGTAGCTCGATACCCGTTTTTTCAGGTTCTTGGCTTTCCCCACATACAGAATCTTCCCATCGCCATCGTAATAGCGATAAACTCCGGGACTTCCCGGAAGGCTGTGCACAATGGCAGATAGTGCCTTTTGGTTGTCGTCGTTCTTCACATGTAACTGATTTTTCACAAAAATACCACTATACCAGTTTAATATCAGAATTATTGGCATAAATTCTAAATATTTGTTAAACGGAAATATTCAAAAAGGCAGAGATTGATAGTTCACGCAAAGGCCGCGAAGAAGACGCTAAGAACGCAAAACGCTTATTCGTAGCCATTTAGCTTTGCGCTTTTTGCGCTAAATTTTTGCGGTCTTTGCGTGAAAATCCCTTTTTGAACAGCCTCATTCATGTTATTGCCATTGAATGATCAAATATTAGAAAAGGTAAGAATTAGCCGAACAACCGGGTAAGCGTAACAAAATCGGCAACAGAAAGTTGTTCTGCCCGTTGGCTGAGCAAAGGATGGTCAAAATCCAAATGACCAAAAAGGACTTTCAACGCATTTCGCAGCGTTTTTCGTCGTTGGCCGAAAGCTGCTTTCACCACCTTGAAAAAGAGTTTTTCATCACATTCAAGGGAAGTTGTTTTATTTCGCCGAAGCCGGATAACTGCCGATTTTACTTTGGGAGGAGGAAAAAATACGGTTTCATTTACAGTAAAGCAATATTCGATATCGTACCAGCTTTGCAGCAACACGCTCAGAATGCCATAAGTTTTGCTTCCGGGAGAGGCGGCAATGCGCTCGGCAACTTCTTTTTGGATCATCCCCACCACTTCCGGAATGCGGTTCCGGTTTTCCAGCACTTTAAAAAATATCTGGCTGGAAATGTTGTAAGGGAAATTGCCGATAATCGCCACATCATTGGAAAACAGCTCCTGCAGATTGCTTTTCAGAAAATCGGCTTCCAATAACCGCAACCTCGCGTCAGAAAAATGACTTTTCAAGTATTCTACCGATTCCGGGTCAACTTCAATCAAAGTAAGGCCTGTAAGGTTTTCTCTTTCCAGCAATGACTGTGTCAGAATGCCGGTTCCGGGACCGATTTCACAAACCGTGATGTATTTTTCATCAAGGCAGGCGGTAATTTTCCGGGCGATATTGGTGTCTTTCAGAAAGTGCTGTCCCAGATGTTTTTTCGGCCTGACCATAGAAATTATTTTCAATCAATTATTATTCAACTTATTGCTGGTCAGGATTTGTAATCCTGACCTTTAAAAGATATGGGATTTAAAATCCCATGTGATGATAACATTCGGGTTGCAAACCCGAAAGGGCATAAGGTTACAAACCCAAAAAGCCTAAAATACAAGGCAGTTAGTCGATAATATTAAAACCCGTGTAGTTTTGTAATGCTTTGGGAATTTTAATTCCGTCCGGCGTCTGGTTGTTTTCCAGCAGGGCGGCCACGATACGAGGAAGTGCCAATGCGCTGCCGTTGAGGGTGTGTGCCAGCCGTGTTTTCCCATCTTTTCCCTTGAAACGCAATTTCATCCGGTTCGACTGGTAGCTTTCAAAATTGGAAACCGAACTCACCTCTAACCATCGTTTTTGTGCACCGGAGAACACTTCAAAGTCAAAAGTCAGTGCCGAAGTAAAACTCAGGTCGCCACCACAAAGCCGCAAAATCCGGAAGGGAAGCTCCAGCTTGCGCAACAAGCCGGCCACATGTTCTTTCATTAACTCCAGCGTCTCGTATGATTTGTCCGGATGCTGAATCTGTACAATCTCCACTTTGTCAAACTGATGCAAACGGTTCAGTCCGCGGACATCTTTGCCATATGAGCCGGCTTCACGTCGGAAGCAGGAAGAATAAGCCACATTTTTTACCGGGAAATCCTCCTCTTTTAAAATCACGTTGCGGTAGATGTTGGTCAAAGGAACTTCTGCCGTGGGAATCAGATAAAGTTTGTCGAGACCGGCAAAATACATCTGGCCTTCCTTGTCGGGAAGTTGTCCCGTACCAAACCCGGAAGCTTCGTTTACCATGAGCGGCGGCTGGTATTCCAGATAACCGGCATCGATGGCTTCATTTAGGAAAAAGTTGATAAGCGCCCGTTGCAGGCGTGCCCCTTTGCCGCGGTAAAACGGAAAACCGGCACCGGTAACCTTGCTACCCAAATCAAAATCAATAATCTTATACTTGTCAGCCAACTCCCAGTGCGGCAGTGCGTTTTCGGGGAGAACCGGAAGCTCACCTTCCGTGTAAACCTGCTCATTGTCGGCATCACTTTTACCACGCGGAACCGAAGGATGTGGCACGTTGGGAAGCTCTACCAGCTTTGCATTTAATGCCACAACAATATTTTCTGCCTTTTCCGACAATACTTTTGCCTGCTCTTTCAGTGTCAGCGACTCTTTCCGAACAGTTTCGGCCTTCTCCTTTTCTCCTGACTTAAAATACCGGCCTATCTCTTTCGCCATCTGTTTTGAACGTGCCAGCGTATCGTCCAGGGTTTTCTGGTTTGTCCGCCGTTGCTGGTCTAAATCAATAATTTCATCCACAAGAGCAGCAGCGTCAAAATTCTTCACCGCGAGACGTGCAACCACTTCCTCTTTATTTTCCCTGATTCTTTGAAGTTCAAGCATAAATATAAGTTTTTGCAAAGATAAACAGGAATAATCCATAAAAAATAGTCTGAGAAACTTTTTCGGAAAATAATCTTTTTTTGGGCAGCCTTCCCACAGGCTTACACGGGCTGTTCGCTATAGTCCTCGGCGAGAACACATTTCAGCTAATGCGTTTCCGGTAGCTCTCTCGCTTGAGGCGAGGCCGCTCCGTCTCCGCAAGCTTCAATTGTGTTCTCTCCTGTGGGCTATTTGCTGCCATCCCTGCTGCAAAAGGATAACGAATAACAATTTCTAATCTGGTTTTCCCTTCAGTTTGTCCAGAATACGCCGATCTTTTTTAGTAGGTCTTCCTGCACCGCGCAGTCGTTTTTCAGAATTAAGTTGTCGCATTATTTGTTGCTTTTCAAGCTCTTCGGCAGGGGTGAGGTCTTCCATGAGGTCAGGAACCAATGCTGCGGAAACACGGTTTTTAACAGCTTTTTTGACACGTACTTTTTTGATAATACCGCCGGAGTGAATCTCTATTTCATCGCCTTCATTTACCTCCCGCGAAGGCTTTGCGTTGACACCGGCTATTTTTACTTTCCCGCCTTTACAGGCTTCCGATGCCTGCGAACGGGTTTTGTAAAGCCGTACAGCCCAAAGCCATTTATCGAGTCTTACGTTAGACATAATCGCTACTTTTGCCTGAAATACAGCTGGATGGGAACGCCGGTAAAATTATATTGCTTTCTGATTTTGTTTTCCAGAAAACGTTTGTAAGGATCTTTAACTTCATCAGGAAGGTTGCAGAAAAAGACGAACTGGGGCGATTTTGTTTTCAGCTGCATAATATATTTTATCCGGATATAACGGCCACGCGAAGCCATAGGATGTGGGTTCTCTTCAATAATCGGAAGCAAAAACTCATTGAGCTTGGAAGTGGAAATACGTTTGCTGCGTTTGTTGTAAACCTCTTCTGCAAAGTTCAGTGCTTTAAAAATCCGTTGTTTTTCCTGTACGGATACAAACACAATGGGGACATCATTAAAAGGTGCAATACGTTTGCGGATAGTTTTCTCAAATTCCAAATGGGTGTTATTTGACTTATCTACCAAATCCCATTTATTCACCACAACCACAATTCCTTTCCGGTTTTTCTCGGCAAGGTGAAAAATACTCACGTCCTGTTTTTCAATTCCCTGGCTTGCATCAATCAGCACGAGGCAGACATCCGCATTTTCGATGGCACGAATGGTACGCAGCGTGGAATAAAATTCGATATTCTCGTAAACTTTTCCTTTTTTTCGCAGGCCGGCAGTATCCACCAGCATAAACTCATGGCCAAAGCCTTTGAAAGGGGTGTAAATAGAATCGCGTGTGGTTCCGGCCACCGGTGTAACAATATTTCTGTCATTACCAATCAGTGTGTTGATAAGGGAAGATTTGCCCACATTGGGGCGTCCGATAACGGCAATCCGTGGTATATCAGGGATTTCTTCTTCCTCGGTTTCTTTAAAATCTTTGACAACTTCGTCGAGAAGTTCGCCGGTGCCACTGCCATTTATGGAAGAAACGGGATAAACTTCGCCCAATCCCAGTGCGTAAAAATCACTACCAATGTGAGTCAGGTTGGGAGAGTCGACTTTATTGGCGGCAATAAAGACCTTTTTGCCTGAACGCCGTAGCAATTCAGCCACATCTTCGTCTAACGGATGAATGCCTTCGCGGGCATCCACAACAAAAATGATGGCATCTGCCTCATCGATGGCAAAAAGCACCTGTTTTCTGATTTCTTCTTCAAAAACATCGTCGGAGCCTTGCACAAATCCGCCGGTGTCAATAACGGAAAACTCTTTCCCGTTCCAGTCACTTTTGCCGTAAATCCGGTCGCGTGTAACACCGCTAACCGATTCAACGATAGCTGCTTTCGACACTGTCATTCGGTTGAAAAGTGTGGATTTTCCCACATTTGGGCGGCCAACAATGGCTACAATATTATTCATAATTATTTTTTTGCAAATTTAATGGATTTGCCGGTCTTATTGGTCGTAGCCAAATTGTCCCAGCAGCTTGTCGCTGTTTCGCCAGTCTTTGTTTACTTTTACCGAAAGCTGGAGAAAGATTTTCTTGTCAAAAAACTTCTCCATCTCCAGGCGAGCCATAGTTCCGGTACGTTTTATGGCGTTTCCCTGATGCCCCAAAAGTATACCTTTTTGCGAATCACGTTCCACAAAAATATAAGCATGAATTTTTATCAGGTTCTCGCTCTCTTTGAAAGATTCCACAGCTACTTCAACAGAATAAGGAATCTCTTTTTTGTAGTTCAGGAATATTTTTTCACGGATAATCTCCGAAACAAAAAAACGCTCGGTACGGGTAGTCAGCTCATCTTTTGGATAATAAGCCGGACTCTCCGGAAGCTTTTCCAGAATGGTATCAAATATTTTTGAAATATTGAATTTTCGTAATGCGGAAATGGGAATGACCTCTGCCCGCGGAAATTTCTCTTTCCAATAGTTTATGTCTGCTTCCACCGCAGTCTGATCCGACAGGTCGATTTTGTTAATCAACACCAGTAAAGGAATTTTAGAATGTTCAATTTTATTGATAACGGATTCTTCACCGAATTTTATGCCCGGTTCGGTCATAAGCAGGATAACATCCGCGTCAATCAGTGCCGACTCGATGTACTTGTTCATGTACTCGTGCATCTTGTAGGCAGGGTCGCGGACGATGCCCGGTGTATCGGAATAGACAATCTGAAAATCTTCTCCGTTCACAATGCCCATGATGCGATGGCGCGTTGTTTGTGCTTTTGAGGTGATTATAGAGAGTTTTTCACCCACTACAGCATTCATTAGCGTCGATTTTCCCACGTTGGGATAACCTATAATGTTGACAAAGCCTGCTTTATGTGCCATAAAAAATTTATAAAAAAATATTTGCGTGGCAAAGAAACAAAATATATCTTTGCACTCCCATTTAAAAAGGGGAACGGAGCATAAAAGTTCCGGCGTTCATTTGATTTAAGATACCATAAAATATATTGCGGGGTGGAGCAGTGGTAGCTCGGCGGGCTCATAACCCGTAGGTCGTAGGTTCGAATCCTGCCCCCGCTACTAAAAAGTCGGCTATTAGCCGGCTTTTTTTGTTTAACTTTGTTCACATCATGTACAAGGTTTACGTCTTATACTCCAAAAAATACAACAAAATCTATATCGGTTACACCGGTAATCTGGAACAACGTATTATGTCCCATAATAAACTATCACACAAGGGTTATACTGTAAAATTCCGGCCATGGGAAATAGCGTTTTATGAAGAATATGAAACCAAGCATGAAGCAATGGCTCGGGAAAAATTTCTTAAAACTGGTAAGGGACGTGAATTTGTCTGGTCAGAAATACACCGCATAGGGCTCATATCCGCCTAAGGGGACGTAGGTTTCCGCCAAAGTCGGACAAGCGAATCCTGCCCCCGCTACTAAAAAGCTGGCTATTAGCCGGCTTTTTTTGTTTGATTTTGTACGTGTCATGTACAAGGTTTACATTTAGCCTAAAACCTGTCAATATATTCTTCCAGTGATTCTTCGGTTTTGAGTCCCAGCTTTTTACGGATGCGATAGCGGTTTTTACGAATGGCTTCCATAGAGATATCCATGGCAGAAGCTATCTGCTTTGAGGTCATGTGTATACGCAGGTAGGCACAGAATTTCAGCTCGGTTTTAGTAATTTCAGGATGTGCGGCCTTGAGTTTGTCGAAAAAATCTTTGTGAACAGTAGAAAATTTCTGTTTGAAAATCTCCCAGTTGTCGGTTTTCCCGCGGACTATTTCCATGGTTTGCTGAATGTCCTGCAAATCATCAAGAGAAAAAGATGGCTTACCGGACTTTAGCAGAATTATTAATTTCTTGCTGACAGCTTTGTAAAGATCATTTTCTTTTCCCGTACTGATGGTTAATTCTAAAAGTTTCTGGTTTTTTTCCTGCAATTTTTCATCGGGTGGGGCCGGGGGTGGCAAATCTTCTTTTTTTACGGTCTGCTCTTCAGGATGCCGGGAGCTGCTACGGGCAAGGTAGTTTTGTTTCAGCTCTTCAATTTGTGCCTGCAAACTTTTCAGTTGTCTAATGAGCTTCCTTTTACTTCTGTCCATTTTTTACAGATTTTGCGGTTCAGTACAAAGATAGGAATTTCGTGAGAAGTTTAAGCTCCTGACCGAAGGTCTGCAAAATAAAATACTGAGCTGTTGAAAAAAATTATCAATTTTATTTGATTTATAACATAAACTACTTTATATTTGCAGCATATTTATAAAAGATGTATTATGGAAAATCAAAATTTAACACCGGAGAAAAGCTTTGAGATTATCAATCAGGTGATTAATGAAGCTAAAACCAGATTTGAAGAAAACGGATTCATCTATGCTTTTTGGGGGCTGTTGGGCACGGTTGCCGCATTGGGTCAGTTTATTCTGCTCAAAAACGGCTACTACAACATCAATTACTATCCTTATTTTGTGATGCCGCTTGGTGCAATCTATACCGGATATTATTATTACAAAAAAGAGCGAAGCCGACAAAATCAAATTAGCAGGATGGTTTCCTTCTCCTGGGCAGCTGTTGTACTGAATATATTTATTATAGGATTTTTATTGGTCGGTATCCTTAAACAAAATACAATTCCTATTATCCTCATTCTTGTAGGCATCGGAACAATAGTATCGGCTGGTGCTATCAAAAATAAGCTGACTCTTTACTCGGGTGTTGTTATTAACCTTGCCGGGTTAGCTTGTTTTGGCCTGAAATGGATTTATCAACCGTTGCTATTAGGAATCGTTTTCGCTGTTGCGATACTAATCCCCGGGATTATCCTAATGGTTCAACACAAAAGGAGACAAAATGTTTAAGGATTTAGATCCTTTGTTGCATTCCCAGCTCCGGTTAGCCATTATCTCCTTTTTGGTTTCTAATGGCAAATCGGATTTCGGTGAGCTAAAGAAATTGACCTCTGCCACTTCAGGAAACATCAGTGTGCAGCTGAAAAAACTGGAAGAAGCGGGTTATATTATCCTGCGAAAGGGTTTCCTGAACAATTACCAGCATACTTCTGTTGAAATCACAAAGACCGGTATCAATGCTTTTGAGAAATATGTCGAGGCCATAAAGCAATATCTTCATCCGGGATTGGAATAGACCGTTGAGATAAGCGGAGGTCAGGTTGAAATTTCTGGTTGCGAATTCCGGTGCCTGTAGTTTATTGCCTGTTATTATCATTCACTTTAATAAACTTAAAAGAAATGCATTGGTCATTCGCTGGTAGTCGGTCATGTTTTTTTTATCTTGTTTTTTCGTCTCTCCGTCTCTTCGTCTCTTTTTGCGACAGGGATGGTAGTGGATAGCCCGCAGCGGCCAAGTGGTATGGAGGCTTGTGGAGGCGGGGCGACCGGAGGAAGCCACCGTAAACACATTAGCCGACACCACTTGGGCGTGAGGACTATGAACGGACAGCCCGTGCAGGCTTGTGGGAAGGCCGCCCAAAAAATTTAACTTTCAATTGTCTGCGCTGTTGGCATCTTCAAATTTCCTTTAGATTTTATCCGTTATCTTTGTCTTCAATTATATCCGGAATATGAAAATACTAATCGTAGAGGATGAGAAAAATTTGCTGGAAACAATGACGACTTTTCTACAGCAGGAGGGTTTCGTTTGTGAAATGGCAGATTCTTATTTTGTTGCTGAGGACAAGCTGGCGGCTTTCGACTACGACATTATCATTTTGGATATTACACTGCCGGATGGCAATGGGTTGGATTTACTGGAAAAAATCAAAATATCCGGTAATGAAGCGGGAGTTCTCATTGTCTCCGCCCGTAATTCGCTGGATGACAAACTAAAGGGTCTCGACCTTGGCGCTGACGATTATATTACCAAACCTTTTCATCTTTCGGAACTTAATTCCAGGGTGCGTGCCGTTTTGCGAAGAAGAAAATTCAATGGTTCTAAAGAAATTACGTTTAGAGACTTCAGGTTGTTGCCGGAAGAACGGGAAGTATTTGTGGGCGATAATAAGCTGCAGCTTACACCGAAAGAATATGAATTGTTGCTTTATTTCGTGGTTAACAAAAACCGGGTACTCACCCGACAATCCATTGCCGAGCACCTGTGGGGTGATTACATGGACATGGCCGACCGGTTCGATTTTGTTTATACTCACCTGAATAACCTGCGCAAAAAAATCAAACGCTCGGGAGGTAACGATTACATAAAAACAGTTTATGGTATTGGTTACAAGATGGAGGCAGAATGAGATTGTTAAAAAAGATAAACCAGAGTTATTTTATCAGTTCTGCTGTGGTGTTACTTATCGGGCTGGCAGCTTTTTATTTCCTTATAAACGATATTGCCTCGCAGGAAATTATTGAGGGACTCCATGCCAGCGAAGTTCGCATTGTTCATGAACTTGGGAAACATAAACAAGTTTCTGGTCTTTATCCTCTGATTGAAGTAGAGAAAACACACAGGAAAGGAGCAGAATTTATAAAAGACACTATCATTTTCGATCCGATTGAAGGAGAGGAGGAAGTTTTTAAAGAGCTGAACACTTATCGTGAAGTAAATGGCCAAAACTATCACATTACTATCCGTGCACTCGTGGTGGAAAAAGAAGATATTGCCACAACCATTTTTCTCAGTATCACAGCTATTTTCCTGCTGCTTATCGGAGTGCTTTATTTTATCAACAAAAGAGCTACTTTCACGGTGTGGTATCCTTTTTACCAGAACCTTACCATTCTTAAAAACTTTTCGTTAAAAGAAGGTCGTGGAATTTCTCTCCATAAAACAGGTATCACAGAATTTGATGAACTTAACCAGGTTATTACCGGCCTTACAGAGCAAGTGTCTGTCGATTACCTGAGCCTGAAAGAGTTTACTGAAAATGCATCGCATGAAATCCAAACGCCATTAGCGGTTATTCTGATGAATCTCGAGGAAGTGCTCCAGCAGAATCTTCCGGAGGAATCACTCACAAAAGTTTACCATTCTTACGAGGCTGCAAAACGTTTATCCACGTTAAACCAACATTTGATTTTACTTGCAAAAATTGAAAACGGGCAGTTTGCTGCGGGAAATGTTTTACTTAATGATGTGGTAAAAAGCAGATTAGAAGTGCTTAAGCCGCTTATTGACGGTATGAGTCTCCGGGTTTGGGTTGATATGCCGGTAAGTTTTTCTGTAGAAATACATGAGGCACTGGCTGAGATTTTGGTTAATAATTTGCTTTCCAATGCCATAAAACACAACAACGAAGGAGGTACAATCCGGATTGTTATTTCCGACAGCGGATTTGAGATTTGTAATACAGGTAAAGAAAATCCTCTCGCGGAAGCTGAAATTTTTAATCGATTTGTAAAAAAGGAATCACAAGGCCTGGGGCTCGGACTAGCTATTGTTAAACGTATCTGTAACACACATAAACTCGATATAAGTTATCGTTATTTGGATGGCATGCATTGTTTCCGGGTACAAAATATTGGGGAAGTTTAATCTCATAAAGTATATAAAATCGTATTTTTGCGTTAGTTTTGTAATGCCCGATAATTAATCAGGCTGCTGCTTTTTTTCGTTTCCTTACCAAAGTAGTTTCGATTATATACCGGTATTTACCATTGTAAATTTCAAAATATTTTGCAGGGTATTTTGAAATATAATTGGTACAACTTCCTGCCAGGTGAGTTGCAAAATCATTTAGTTTAAAGGCAAAAAGAAAATCGACTTTATGAATGAAACTAAAAAACGGCATAACCGGAAACTGATTTTTATCCCGTTTCTTTCCCTTTTTTATTTCTTATTTGTCCCCTGCTTTATACAGGCTCAGGATTCTACTCTGAATAAGAAAGAACCGTCCCGAAAGAAAAATATTCTGGTGGGAGCGCTTTACGAATATGGATATATATTTCCGTCTGTTAAATTTTTACAAGGCGATAACCTGGAGCACATGCGTATAGACAAATACCAGTCTTTTTCGGCCAGAATCATGTTCCAGAATTCAGGCAGAGAAAAAAATCCCTGGTACCAGCTATACGGATACCCATATCTTGGTTTAGGCGTTTGGGTTTCAGATTTTTATGACATCAGGGAAATGGGTGTTCCGATTGCCATATATGGTTTTATTAACGGCCCTTTTCATCGCTGGAAAAATTTGACATTCAGATATGAGATAGACCTTGGAATGACGGGTAACTGGAGACATTTTAATCCTGTTTCCAACAAATATAATATTGCTATTGGAGCTGAAAGAACCGTATTTATTCATCTTGGTATCGGATTGGCATACCGTTTTTCGCCACACTGGGAGGCTGAGCTAAATATGGGTGTGGCGCATTTTTCCAATGGGGCAATAAAGGTACCCAACTGGGGATTAAACACATTCTCTCCACGGATGGAGGTAAGGTATAATATCCATGGAAATGCTGTTCTGAAAGAATATGAACAACCACCGTTTAAAAGGATAATGAGCCTGGAGATTACCCCTTTTGTTGCGATAAAAAATGTGGTGATGCTCGATTCGGTAGATGTAAATACAATACCTGATTACCAGGGTGTTTATTTCCCTGTTTATGGCCTTCGTACTACTTTTAACTGGCAAATAAGCCATAAATCCAAATTTGGAGTGGGAATGGCCCTTACTTATGATGAATCTAAAGATTTTGGTATTGCTGTCGAAAACGGAAAGTTAATTCTCAAACGATTACCTCTTTTGCATGGAATAAGGGCGAGTATCTACCCTTCCTATGAATTGGTCATTGGTCCTTTTTCTTTGCTCTTTCAACCAGGGATTTATATTTACCGTCAACAGTATCATTTTCAGGTACCGGAGTTTTATCAGCGTATTGGTTTTAAATATACACTTGCTCACCATGTTACGTTTGGGTTTAGCCTGAGAGCTTATAATTTTCAAGTCTCAGAATTTATTGAATGGGGGGTGGGATATCAGTTTAACTGGATGAAGAAATAAATTATTAGATATTTAGGGGTTATTTCAAAATTCAGAAAAGAGACTTTAATCAGGAATAACTTCAAGTTTTCTTTAGATTGTCTTTATAATCTTGTTCCATTATTTGAAATGGATGAAATTTTACCAGATGAACCCAACCTTATTTTGTCGGACGCATCTTGTATAAACGGAACGAAGTTTGAAGGCAGGGAACATACAGAAAATTGTAAAGGGTTGTGTGCAGCATAAAGGTTGGGCACAAAAGGAACTCTATGACTTGTATGCACCCAAAATGCTGGGACTTTGTCTGCGTTATACAAAGAATAAATCGGATGCGGAAGATGTTTTTCAGGAAGGATTTATTAAGATTTTTGAAAAGATTCATCAGCTAAAAAAAATGGAAACGCTGGAGTGGTGGATGAAAAAGATATTTATTAATGAAGCGCTGCAACTGTTTAAACAGCGTAAAAATACAAATTTTGCCCATGATTATATTTCTACACATTTGCCAACTCATGAAACGGATGGAATTCTACAGAGACTCGGAGTTGAAGAAATAACCCGGCTTATACAGGAACTACCTTCCGGCATGCAGATGATCGTAAACCTTTACATCATTGAAGGTTATCCGCACAGGGAAATTGCAGAATTATTGGGTATATCTGAAGGAACTACAAAATCTCAATTACATGATGCAAGGAAGATTTTGCAAAAAAAACTGATCCAAAACTATCAAATTCTCAGTGAATGATGGGAAAGACGAAACATAACGAAGAATTTGACAAACTACTCCGGTCGAAATACCAACTTGAGGAGGTAAAACCGGCTGCCCATCTCTGGAAAAATATTCAAAAACAGATTCAGGGCGGGCCTGTACCTGTTAAGTCCTGGTACTTGTCCAAAGTTGTGCTTATCGGAAGTTCTGCTGCTGCAGTTTTAGGTTTAATATTGGTATTGTTTTATTTTGTTTACCTGAAACCACAACGGCTTTCATCGACCGTTGTTGCCAATTCCAAACCAGCTGTTTCCTCTCCGCACGCTTCGGAGTTAAAGCAAAATAAAACTTCTTTGACAGTTTCCAGGCAAAATACACATTCTAAGGCTTACACCTCTTCAACTACCAAAAAAGGGGGAACAATTGCCCTGAAAAAGGGCAGCCATCCCATATTCGCCAAAACATTGCTTTTCATTACTCCTATGAAAGAGATGAAACTTGTGTTTCCACTTGCCATGGCTGCCAATGCCACCTGGTACAAAACAGTTCCCACTGTTATAAAACCTGTATCGGTTATCCCATTAGCCGGGCAAAAACATGTTAAAAAAGCAACACGACAAAAACAGCCAAAAACAAAAAAGTATTATGCAGCAAAAAGCAAACAGCAAAAAGCGCCAAAAAAACAAAAATTAAGAAAATCTGTTCTTCATCCCTGGTCCATAGAAGCTTTTATTATGCCTGAATTTTCTTCCCGTTTCGTGACCCCTAATCCCAATTATACAAAAGGAATATTTACTCCTTCCTATTTTAACAGTCGCGAGCATTATACTTTCAATTATTCTTATGGTCTGCTGGTCGACTACCGGTTTCTCCATTCACTGAGTGTCGAAACAGGGCTTTCCTATTATGTTTATGGCGTTGATTTTTCCACCCAGGGTTCTTATCTTGAAAAAACAGGCAATCATTCCGGTTTCGTTTACACTTCTTCGGGGAAATCAGATTTAAATATTGATAAGGTCGATAGTTTGGACAGTCAGTCTATGTTAAGTTCTTCCTCCCGGTTTGATTATCTGTCAGTTCCCATTATTTTAAAATATTATCCTCTGAAAAGTCTGTATATCAATGCGGGGCCAACTATCGATTATTTTATCGGCCAATCAAACAGTTGGGATAAGCATGATCATGAAGGTGATTTCAATGTTGAATCAGGAAACATTGAAGGAATTAACAGATTCAATATTAGTTTTATTTTTGGCGTGGGATATGAAAAGAAAATATGGAAGAAACTTAGCTTTTCTATTAATCCTGCTGTCCGAATACATTTAAGGAACTTAAATCCGAACAGTACAGTAAAGGTTTATCCTTTTAATGCCGGTTTTCGTGTTTATCTGCGGTATGAGTTGTAAGGATGTAAATATTAAAAAAGATGGAGCTGTTTTTGTATGATTAAAACCAGTAAACAGGAACATGGAAGGATATTGATTATGAATATGTTATTCCTTTTCACAGCCTTTATGGTTTTCCCTTCTGTAAAAGCGCAGGATACTGCTGCAATGTATAAAAAAAAGCTTCCACGGAAATATGTGCTGGGTTTTCTTTATGAGAACGGTTATGTTTTTCAAACCAATCCGTTTGTAAAAGGCGATAACACCGAGCATGTTCCGATAAATAATTATCAGGCATTTTCTGTCCGAATAATGTTTCAGACTACCGGAAAAAAGCCCTGGCATCAATTGTATGGATATCCCTATTGGGGTTTTGGTGTTCATGTTTCGGACTTTTACAATCCCGAAGAAATGGGAGTTCCTGTTGCTCTGTATGCCTTTTTGAATGCCCCTTTTCATCGTTGGAATAATTGGTCCCTCAATTATGAAATAGACTTTGGCATTACCGGCAACTGGAGGCATTTCAACCCGGTAAACAACCAATATAATGTGGCTATAGGAGCAGGAGAAACGGTATATATTCATATTGGAGCCGACTTGACATATTACCTTTCGGATCGTTGGGAGGCCGCACTGGGAGTTGGCCTGGCACATTTCTCCAACGGAGCGCTAAAATTGCCAAACTTCGGCTTAAACACACTTTCTCCTCGAATTGAAATAAGATACAAAGTGCATGGAGACCCCGTTTTGAAAAAACATAATATTGCACCGTTCAAAAGGTTTGGTAATCTGGAGTTTAGTGCCTTTACAGGCTTAAAAAATGTTTTATTTGATTCGGCACAGGTAAATATTACCA
This sequence comes from Bacteroidales bacterium, assembly GCA_015488735.1. Classification (GTDB taxonomy): domain Bacteria; phylum Bacteroidota; class Bacteroidia; order Bacteroidales; family F082; genus Sulfidibacterium. The sequence goes on from WFNG01000097.1 coordinate 14,912, forward strand.
CAAAATATCAGGGTATCTATTTCCCCATTTTTGGTTTTAGAACAACCTTTAATTACCAAATTAGCCATAAATCGAAATTTGGAATAGGAATGGCTGTAAGTTATGATGGTTCTGTAAATGCCAGGGTTGCTGTCGACAAAGGTGAACTGGAAGTAAAAGACCTTCCCTTTTCAGAAAAACTCAGGTTGAGTATCTACCCATCTTACGAATTAGTCATGGGCCCTTACTCGCTTTTATTGCAGCCCGGATTTTATATTTTCAGGAAACAATTTCTGCACCAGGTTCCCGTTTCTTATCAGCGAATCGGATTAAAATATACTTTTACGAACCATATTACGGTTGGTATAAGTTTGAGGGCTTACAATTTACATGTTTCAGACTTTATTGAATGGAGTGTGGGATATCAATTAACAAAGATTAAAAAATAGGTTACTATGAGACAGGAAATTTTTGAAAATCAAGTTGTTGTGCTGCCTGAAGAAACAATATTGATAAATAAGTGGAAACAACTGGAGCTTTTCGTGGAAGATGTTTTTGCTCAATCTGATTTGAATGCCATAGATATGCTGCTTCAAATCAGCCAGCCTTTAAAAAAACACCGGGAATTACACTACGCTAAGTTTCAAAGTAATGGTAAAGATTTGGAACGATTTTTTCTGGATGATTTATCACACCGAATTACCTTTTCCAGTGAGAAAATTAAATATAACTTTATTTTGGGTCAGCAACAAAAACTTTACCGCAAAGATATCAGTCCGGAAATAGTGGCTCGTTATTATGCCAAAAGAGTGCTGGACTTACATAATCCAAAAATTTTCCCTCCAAAAAAACTTTCTTATAATCTTATTCATTTGTTTATGTTTGAGAATGTTATCCGGGGTCTGTCAACCCCTGATGGATTAAAATACTTTGAAAACCTGAGGGGGTAAACCCAACCTTTTTTCGTGGAGTTCATCTTTAGAATAGTTATATTCAGAATTTATTATCAATTAAAATCTTTATTCCATGAAAAAATCAGTAACCAGTTTGAAAATTGTATTACCAGCAATTGCTCTCATTTTTTTGGTTAGCGCCTGCCGGAAATCCACTTCAACTACACCGGTCAAAGTTAAGTCTGCTAAGGTAACTTTTAAGGTGGCAGCAGTAAAAACATCGTCAAAAAGCGCAGCTGCTACACATGTAACCGCTATTAATGTTAAAGGCGGCACAATTAATCTGGCTTCAGCCTGGGTTTCTTTCGGTCAAATTAATATTCAGGAAAACACGGGCAATGATAACCAACAAACGGGTGGTGCAGATAAAGAATCTTCAACAGGGACAGAAGCCAATGACTCTGCTGATATATTCCTTCCGGGACCTTACGCTTTTAATGTTGTAAGCGATACTCTCACGCTTAGTCAGGTTCAGGTTTTCCCTGGTACCTTTAAAAAAGTCGACTTAAAATTTTTGGTGAAAAATGATACCCTTTTTAATGGTAATTCTATCGTTATAAAAGGACAGTTTAAACCCACTTCGGGTTCTGCTGTAAACCTGGTTCTGAGGTCAAAATTTGCACAACAAATAGAATTGAAGCTTGCTAAAGGTATTACTGTAGCAGCCAACAGTAAAGTCTCCATGTCGATTGTATTTACTTTGAATAAATGGGTAGCTTCTTTGGATCTGACTAAAGCAACCCTGACTTCAGGTTCTATAATAATTGATGCTGCCCATAATAAGCTTCTGCTACGTTCCTTTGAAACCGCCTTGTCAAATGCAAATGAGGGAATGCAACTGAATGAAGAATATGGGTCTTCTACCGGTACAGATACGGCTACTGATGCTGGCGACAACAGCAGCGAAAGCAGTAATGATTAATTTAATTTTTGTTAAAATAGTAGTAACAGTGAATTGTTAATTGTTAAAACCGGACTGTATTCTATTCTGAAAAGAATTTAAGTCCGGTTTGACTTGTGTTTGCAAATAAGGTGTCTGCAGTATTATTCCGATGATTCCCGAATGTATTTGGTATTATAATGATGGCGCATTTAAAAATGCTATGAAGTAGTATTTAAAATTTCTAATGTGTCAATCTTCCTTTAATAAAAAGTATTTGATGAAATTGCAATATAATTCGGGAACGTATTTTAACTGGGAAAACAGAACAATCGTTCTGTTTGACAACGATGAATTGAATCGCAGGATTCTCTCGTTGTATTTTAGAAAAACAGCCTGTCGATTGGTTGTCGAAACAGAGAATGTAAAGGTACTTCATGTTGTAAATCATTACAGACCAGATGTTGTTCTTATTGAATTATCCTTCTCCTATCAAGACAATATTGAATTAATTAGGAAGGTCAGGCAAACCAATGACCAGATACTCATCATTGTGCAAACTTTCAGGGAAAATGAAGAAATAAAAAAGGCTTGTTTTAATGCAGGATGCAATTATTTCTTCACCAAGCCTTTGGATTTTATAAAGCTGATGTCTGTTTTGGATTTTCATCTAAATCAATTATAAATGTTACTCCGAAACATAAATATGTTTTATGATTTGTATCTTCTGGTGGTCTTTAATAAGAAAGAGCCATTTCCAGAACTTTAAAATTGCTTTAGAATCGTCAGGTATTTTTGATGCATTAAGTTATTGATTGTTATAATGAAAAAAAATTTGCTCAGGGATTTTGTTAATAAGCCAATTTTTCAAGATAAACGATTTATCTTTCTTGTTTTTGTTCTGTTTTCGGTATTTGCTGTTGTCCAACAGCTTCTTCTCAAACAAATAAACAATTATTATATTTTTAAATATGTTTATTATCATCTGATCCAATATAAGGATCTGTACAGTCATTATCCATCCGAGTATGTTGACAGTAACCATTATGGCCCCTTATTTGGGCTGGTGATAGCACCATTTGCTATTTTACCCGATTGGCTGGGAGTTCTTTTCTGGAATTTGTTCAATACGGTGATGCTGGTTTATGCTATCAGCAAACTTCCGGTTTCGGATAAAAACAGGGCTTTTATTTATTGGTTTGTTCTCATTGAGTTCATGACTTCAGAGCAAAATCTTCAATCCAATCCTTTTATCACGGCCCTGTTCATATTTACCTTTTTAATGTTTGAAAAGGAAAAACCTTTTTGGGCGGCTTTTTTCATTGCTTTAGGCGGTTTTATCAAGTTGTACTTGTTTCTTGGTGGCGCTTTTTTCCTGCTTTATCCTAAAAAGGGAAAGTTTTTACTCTCTGTGCTTTTCTGGTCAGCAGTGATGTTTGCCCTGCCGCTTTTGGTTATCTCACCCCATCAATTAATTCTTGATTACCAGCAGTTTTATTCTTCGTTAGCATTAAAAGTGATTACCAATCACCAACTTTCCGTAACAGGTTTAATTAAATTTAATTTCTATCCGGACATTTCTTCTTTTTATGTTATGGGAATAGGAGTACTCATTTTCATTAGTGTTTACTTAAGAAGAGAAGCTTTTAAACAAAAAACCTTCAAGCTGTTGTTCCTTGCTTCGGTGTTAATATGGAGTGTTATTTTTAGCCCCGGAGCTGAATCGCCTACATACATAATAGCGATGACCGGTGTTGCCATTTGGTTTGTTGTGAGTGAAAAGACCCCGCTAAATATTGGATTATTGGTCTTTGCATTTATCCTGACAAGCTTATCGCCCACCGACTTGTTCCCTCATTATATCCATTACGAAATTATACAGGCTCATGCGTTAAAAGCCCTTCCTGTTGTTTTGATATGGTTTAAGGTAATTTACCAAATGTTATTCACTGATATCCGGAAAGACTATGCCTGGAAATAAAACGAATAATGCTTTGATTTCTGTTGTTATTCCTTCATACAACGAAGAGGGGAATATAGATAAGATTGCCTCTTATGTGGTGGAGCAGCTTACTAAGCCGGAATACCCGTTTGAAATTATTTTTGTGGATGATGGATCCACAGATAGCACACTGGAAAAACTAATTCAACTGAACAGGAAAGATGCACGTATAAAATTTCTTTCTCTCTCGAGAAATTTTGGTCATCAGTCTGCATTAATAGCCGGCCTTGATTTTGCCGCGGGGGATGCGGTTATCTCAATGGACGCCGACTTGCAACATCCACCTGAGCTGCTTCCAAAACTGATATCAAAATGGGAAGAAGATTATGACGTGGTGTACACCAGGCGAAAAGAGGATCAGGAGTTACCTTATTTGAAAAGAAAAACATCCAAAATGTTTTATAAATTCATTAACATTTTTTCGGATATCAAGCTGGAACCCGGAACCTCTGACTTCAGGCTAATGGATAAAAAGGTTGTGTCAGTGATTAAGGAACTTCCCGAAAACAACCTGTTTATCCGGGGATTGATAAAATGGGTTGGCTTTAAACAATATTGTATAGAATATATACCACAAAAACGAAATGATGGAGAATCCAAATATTCTTACAGGAAAATGATATCACTGGCCATCAGCGGCGTTACCTCTACCAGTATTTTTCCGCTACGTATCGCTTCGGTAATGGGGTTTATTATTTCCATTGCCGCATTTGGTTACAGCCTTGTTGTTTTATACGATTATTATTTCACGAACAAAAACCTGTCGGGATGGACCACGCTTATTATCGCAATTTTGTTCCTCGGGGGCGCCCAATTGATTACGTTGGGAATCATTGGTGAGTATTTAGGGAAATTGCTCATTCAATCGAAAGGACGGCCAAAATATATTATAAAGAAAACTTATGAAGAAACCAGGAATCAGGAATATCCTGCTTAGTTTTGATATAGAAGAGTTTGACACTCCTTTGGAATATGGGAAAACGCTGGATTTGGAAACGCAATTCCAATATTCAAAATCCGGACTGGAATCCCTTTTGACTCTTTTATCCAAACACCGGATACAGGCCACCTTTTTTACCACGGCCAATATCGCCCTGCGATTTCCTGAATTGATCCGTGAAATGTCAGGGAAACATGAAATCGCCTCCCATGGGTATTATCATTCCCGGTTTAAAAATGAGGACCTGGCCTCTTCAAAAAAAGTACTGGAAGAGATCGTCCAAAAAAGAATATTCGGTTTTCGCATGGCAAGAATGATGCCCGTTGACGACAGCGAAATAGAAAAAGCGGGCTATCTTTACAATGCTTCACTCCATCCCACTTTTATCCCTGGCAGGTACAATAATTTCTTTAAACCCCGAAAACCATTCCGCACAGGGAATCTTGTTCAAATTCCGGCTTCAGTAACCCCCATAATGCGGTTCCCTGTTTTTTGGCTGAGTTTTAAAAATTTCCC
>WFNG01000098.1 GCA_015488735.1 Bacteroidales bacterium
ACATATTATCATATAACGAATTGATAAATATGTGGTTATACAGCTGCCAACACTTAGAAACGTTTTAAATAATTGTTTTTAAGCATATCTTACCTTACAAATTATATTTTTGTCCAGATTTTATTTTTATTACTTCAAAATAACAGATGTATGAAAGGTGGAGAATTCCTTATTAAAAATGTAAAGGCAGCAGATGTTTTTATTCCAGAAGAATTTGATGAAGAGCAACTTATGATTGCACAATCCTGTGAGGATTTTGTAGAATCTGAAATTGTACCCCAGTTTGATGCCCTTGACGAACACGAAGAAGGCCTTATGCCTTCGCTCCTGAAAAAAGCCGGTGAAATGGGGTTGCTGGGTATTGCTATTCCGGAAGAATTTGGTGGTTTTGGCCAGAATTTTCTGACAAACATGAAAGCCAACGAAGCCATCGGCTCTGCTTACTCCTTTTCGGTGGCCTTTATGGCACACACAGGTATTGGTTCTCTACCGCTGTTATATTATGGAAATCAGCAACAGAAAGAGCAATATCTTCCACGCCTTGCAACCGGAGAATGGCTGGCAGCCTATTGTCTTACCGAGCCGGGTGCCGGCTCTGATGCCAATGCCGGCAAAACAAAAGCTGTTTTGTCAGAAGATGGAAAACATTATATCCTGAACGGTCAGAAAATGTGGATTACCAACGGCGGATTTGCCGATTTACTTACGGTATTCGCTAAAATTGACAACGATCGGGTACTGAGTGCTTTTCTGGTCGAATCCTCCACCGAAGGCATAACCATGAACCCTGAAGAGAACAAGATGGGAATCAAAGGTTCGTCAACACGCCAGATTTTTTTTAATGATGTAAAAGTACCGGTAGAAAACCAGTTGGGAAAACGGGGCGAAGGTTATCGTATAGCACTGAATATTCTGCATCTTGGACGTATCAAACTGGGCGCCACCGTTGTTGGTGGCATGCGGCGGGCCATCAATAATTCGGTAAATTATTCCATGGAACGTAAACAGTTTGGAGCAAGCCTTTCCGATTTTGGAGCCATAAAACATAAAATGGCTGAACAGGTTATCAGAACATTCTCCACCGAATCGGCAGTTTACCGTGCCAGTAAAGATATTCAGGATGAAGTTACTGCCCTCCTCGATGCCGGAAAAACTTATGGTGAAGCCAATATTGGTGCTGTATCCGAATTTGAACCCGAATGTGCATTACTCAAAGTATATGGTTCCGAATCACTTGATTACATTGTTGATGAATTGGTACAAATCTATGGTGGAATGGGGTTTTCAGCCGAGGCTCCTGCCGACCGCTCTTACCGCGATTCGCGTATCAACCGGATTTTTGAAGGTACTAACGAAATCAACCGGCTGATTGTTGCCGATGCGGAACTCAAGCGCGGCCTTCGTCATAAAATTTTCCTCATGGAAAAAGCCGCCGAAATAATGGAGAAAAAAGAAGACATCACTGTGGTTGATCTCTCTGAAAAAGATTATTACGCGTTGAAACATGCTTATGTAAACCAGCTGAAAAAGGCTGCGATTATTCTATTTCCCGTTCTGAACAATACTTTTAAGAAGAAACTTGCTTATGAAGAGGAAATTATGATGAGTTTGGCCAATATGCTTATGTATATCTATGTGCTGGAGTCAACGCTTTTACGTGTGGAGAAGCTGGAAATCAAAGGGCTAAAGACTGACATTTCCGTTTATCGCGATATTCTGAATGTCCTGTTACACGACGTGATACATATATTCAGGAAAGAAACAATTGATGTTGTAAGCTCATTTTTAGAAGGTGATGAAAAGAAAGAAATGCTGGAAACCATGCACAAGCTTACCTTTTACGATCCCATTAATGCCAAAGCAGCACGACGCCGAATTGCAAACAAGCTTATCGAAGACGAGCGTTATAAATTCTAAATCCGTTAGTTTACAGATAAAAAATGCGCTCCCGGTATCTTTCCGCGAAGCGCATTTTTTTACAGTAATAAAGCACTCTCCTATTTCAGAATACCTTTTCCAATCACCAGCCTTTGCACCTGGTTAGTTCCTTCATAAATCTGGCAAAGCTTGGCATCACGCATCATCTTTTCCACAAGATATTCGGTTGAATACCCCTCCCCTGCCATAACCTGAACAGCATCGGTAGTAACCCTCATGGCCACATCCGAAGCATACAATTTACACATTGCTGACAGAAGATTTTTCGACTTTTGTCCGTTATCATAAGCCCATGCCGAATGCCAGGTTATCAGGCGGGCAGCTTCCACTTCGGTTGCCATGTCGGCCAGCATAAAGCTAACACCCTGGTTTACGGTGATAGGTTTACCAAATTGAATACGCTTTTTCGCCCAGTCGCGCGAAGTTTCAAAAGCAGCTCTGGCGTTGCCCACGCTAAGGGCAGCCACGCCTGTACGTGTACGCTCAAAAGTTTTCATGGCAAGGATAAAGCCCTGGCCTTCACCACCTATAAGATTTTCTTTGGGAACTTCAACATCTTCAAAAATAAACTCCGTTTGAACAGAAGCACGCTGTCCCATTTTCTGCAGGTTGGAAACCACTTTCACACCGGCCGATTTTGTAGGTACAACAAATGCACTCAGACTGCGGGCTCCCTTTTCGGGATTTACCATGGCGAAAACAGTAATGAATTCAGAAACAGCACCGTTGGTGATAAAACGTTTGTGTCCGTTCAGGATGTATTTGTCGCCGTGCAATATGGCAGTTGATTTTATCCCTGCCACATCGGAGCCTGCGTTTGGCTCTGTCAGTGCATAAGCCGCAACACCCTTTGATTCAATTATCTGGCCAAAAAAACGTTTTTTCTGTTCTTCACTGGCACCCAGCAAAAGAGGTGTGAGGGCAAGCGTATTGGCATCCAGACAAATCCCAATTCCAACACATCCTGCACCCAGCTCTTCCGAAGACAAGGCACTTTCAAAAATATTGTGTCCGTTTCCTCCATATTCCACGGGTATAGGACCATTCATCAGGCCTTCATCATAAGCTTTTTTCACAATTTCCCACGGAAATTCCGCAGATTCATCATATTTTCGTGCATTAGGCATCATCTCACGCCGGGCGAAATCCCGTACTTTCTCCTGAAGTTCAATCTGTTTGGGTTCTAAAGAAAAATCTACCATCTTTTTAATTTTATTTTAGTTAAACAATCCTGTTATTATTTTGTTGCAAATATCAATGATAAGAAAACAAAATTAAACTTTCCGTGGAATTTTTTCTATTTTAGTGGAGAATTTTTTATTATTGAGTACCAAACATCCGGTAACGCTCATGAAAGAAAACATGTATATAAAAGGGTTTAAGGCTTTTCTCCAACTTGAAAGAGCATTGTCTGAAAACACAGTGACGGCCTATTTGCATGATGCCAATCTACTGTTTGCATTTCTCCTGGATGAAAAGGAAAACCTGAGCATAAAAGATGTCTCTTCCAATGACCTCAGAGATTTTTTACGCCACATTACTGAAATGGGATTGGGAGCTTATTCGCAAAGCCGTGTAGTATCGGGGATAAAATCATTTTTTAGCTACCTTGTATTGGAGAATATTGTTGCCGTTGATCCTTCTGCTTTGCTTGAATCACCCAAACTGGGAATGAAATTGCCCGATGTGTTGAGCGAAATGGAAATGAAAACGCTGATTCAATCTGTTGATTTGTCCGAGCCCATGGGAGAACGCAACAAAGCTATTCTTGAAACGCTGTATGCGTGTGGTTTACGTGTTTCGGAACTGACAAACCTGCAACTCTCCGATTTGCATTTTAATCAGGAAATTATTCTTGTTACGGGCAAGGGAAACAAACAACGTATTATTCCCATTGGCGAGAGCGCCCGAAAGCAGTTATTAACTTATATCCATAAAGTGCGTGTTTGTATATCACCGCGTAAAGAGGCGGAAAACATTGTCTTTTTAAATCAGCGTGGCGGGAAAATGAGTCGGCAAATGGTTTTCCTCATTGTAAAAAAGCAAACGAAAAAAGCCGGGATAAATAAAAATGTGAGTCCACACACTTTTCGTCATTCCTTTGCCACACATCTTATTCGGAACGGTGCCGACTTGCGGGCTGTTCAGGAATTACTTGGGCATGTGTCCATTAATACAACTGAAATTTATACCCATCTCAATGATGCTGACCTGAGAGACACTATTTTAAAATTTCACCCACTGAACGGGTAAAAATCCGGGATATAAAACAAAGCCGGTTACAGTTGATAACTCACTGAAGGTTAGAATTTATTTTTACCTTATTTTTTAAAAAAATTCTTATATTTGGGCTGACGAATTCTGATGGTCATATATCATGTCTCATGAGTAAATTGCATATTTTAATTGTAGAGGATAATAGTGCTGATGACAAGCTTCTCAGATATGAGCTTAGCCGCGATTTTGAATTTACAGCTGTTACCGTTGAAACGGAAAAAGATTTTCTGAAGAAGCTTTCCGAGTTTAAGCCTGAGCTTATTCTTTCCGATTATTCCATGCCGGAATTCTCCGGAATGCGGGCACTTGAGATACGAAACGAAAAGGCCGCCTTAATTCCTTTTATTATTGTTACAGGTTCTGTAAATGAAGAAGTCGCTGTTAATTGTATTAAGGCGGGGGCCTCGGATTATGTTACAAAAGAACATTTAATGCGCTTGAATATTGCTGTTAAACATGTTCTGGAACAACAAAAAATTCTTGTACAAAAGTTAGAAGCAGAAGAAAATCTTTTCAGAAGCCTGGAACGTTTCAAGACTTTTGTGGAAAACGATATCTCCGGTGATTACATAGAGACGGAGGATACAGTACTTTATTGTAACAAAAAAATACTGGAAATTTTTGAGTTTGATAACCTCGGGCAACTTAATAACCACGGATCGCATAATCTTTACGAAAATGCTGATGACCAGAAGCGATTCATGGATGTGTTGATTTCAAAAGGAAAAGTTGAAGATTTTGAAGTGAGAATGCACACGCGTAACGGAAAAAAGCTGGTTATTTTGGAGAATGCCTATGGCGAATTTGATAATGAGGGTAAATTGCTTCAAATTCAGGGATATCTTATTGATATAACAAAAAGGGTTGTGGCTGAAGACAGGCTTAGACACTCTGAAAATCTCTTCCGGACGCTTACTGAAAACACCTCTGCCAGCATTGTTATCTATAATAAAGAGCGGTTTCTCTATGCAAATCCTGCCGCTACAAGCCTGTTAGGTTATAGCGAGGATGAACTTAAAAAGATGCATTTTTGGGATGTTATTCATCCCCTTGACCGGGAATTGGTAAAAGAAACGGGTAAAAGGCGGATAGACAAACATAAAGTACCTAAAAATTACCAGTTCAGGCTGTTAACAAAAAATGGAGAAATACGTTGGGTCGACTTTACGGCCGGATATTTGCAATTTGAAGGAGAGGCTACCGGCATAGGCAGTGTTCATGATATCACCAAGGAAAAGCTTGCCATCGATGAAATCAGAATGCTTTCCGCGGCAGTGGAACAAAGTCCGCTTTCTGTAATGATAACAGATTTGGAAGGAAATATTGAATATGTAAATGATAGCTTCACTGAAGTTACTGGTTACAGGTTGCAGGAAGTACTTGGGCAAAATCCCGGTATATTACAAAGTGGCCAAACAGCAAAACATGTTCACAAAAATCTTTGGAATACCTTGTTAAAGGGAAAAACATGGCGGGGTGAACTCATAAACAAACGTAAAAATGGAGAGATCTATTACGAATATGCAGTGATTGCCCCCATAAAAGATGACCAGGGCGTCATTAGTCGTTATATTGGAATGGAAGAAGATATTACCCGCAGGAAAAAACTGGAACATGAACTGGAAGTAGCCAAAATAAAAGCGGAGGATGGAAACCGTTTAAAATCTGCATTCCTTGCTAATATTAGTCATGAGTTGCGTACCCCACTGAACGGAATTCTCGGATTTTCAGAACTTATTCAAGAATTGAACGATGTGGATGCTATTCGGGAAATGAGCCATTACATTAACGAAAGCGGACAAAGATTACTGCGCACACTTGACATGATTATTGCCATTTCGAGGTTAGATTCGGGTACTTATGAAGTAAAAAAAGAAGCCCTTGATGCCATAACCGAGTTTCGCATTATTTACGAGAAGAAGTTACGAAAGGCTGAAGAAAAGAACCTGGTAATGACGTTTGAAACATCACTTGAGCGCTTCGATATGCTGGGAGATCGCACAATAATAAGTTCTGCACTGGAAGAAATAGTTGACAATGCTGTTAAATTTACCAATGAGGGAAAAGTTAGCCTGAAAACATTTAAAATCACAGATGATGATAAAGAATATATCTGTTTTGAAGTAAAAGATACAGGAATCGGTATATCCGAAGAAAACAGCAAGTCTATTTTTGACGATTTTCAACAGGCAAGTACCGGCTATGGCCGGAAATACGAAGGAAACGGACTGGGCTTAAGCCTTGCTAAAAAATATATTGAACTAACAGGAGGCTATATGAAATTGGAATCTAAAGAAGGTTATGGTTCCGTGTTTACCATATATATACCTGTAAAACAAAAGAATAAAGAGACATCTTGATTGAAAATATTCACACTATAATTAAGCTATAAAAATGGAAAATCACTATTCTCAAAAACGAATCCTGTATGTTGATGATGACCTTCAAAGTCGTTTGTTGGTTAAACATCTCATCGGCAAGCTCTACGATCTTACTATTTGCTCAACAGCTGAAGAGGCTTTACGCATACTTGAATCCGGCAAATTTAATTTGATTTTGTTAGATATTCGTCTTGAAGGTGAAATGACAGGTATTGAATTATTATCAAAGATTCGAAGAATGCCGGAACACGAAAATACGCCTGCCATTGCAATAACAGCATTTGCATTTGAAGAAGACAAAGAGTATATATTGTCATCCGGTTTTACGGATTATATTGCCAAGCCTATCAGCTTAAATGCATTTAAAGATATGATTAGGAATTATATTGAAAATCAGAAAGCTATACCTTGTTGAAAACAGGCAATACGCTTTTGTCTTAATTCAAATACTCTCCCTTTTTCTATAATCTTAAAATACTGAAAGTACCACTTTCTTCCAGTTTTATGAGCGTGGATGGTCTTATAGTACGAATACGCGCGCGATGAATATCAACTACATAATCCACCTTTTCTTTAATAATATCTGAAATCTGATGAAAAGTCTGGGGTGAAGGTTCTCCGGAAATATTGGCAGATGTAGAGACTAGTGGATGTCCAAGTTGTTTAATAACCTCCACGCAATAGTCCCCCTTTACAACACGAATGGCGATGCTTCCATCATGAGCTATCAGCTTTTTTGGCAGATTTTTGGCTTTGCTAAACACTATGGTAAGAGGAGATGCAGCGTTCTCTATCAGATCGTAGGCAATGGATGGTACCTCTTCTACGTATTGTTTTAACTTATCAACACTGTCTAGCAGCACGATCATGCTCTTTTGCTCATGGCGATTTTTCAATTTAAAAACCCTGTCAATCGCTTTTGAATTGGAGGCATCGCACCCAATGCCCCAAATAGTATCGGTAGGATAAAGCAAGATCTTTCCCTGTTTTAACAATGCCACCGATTTTTCAATTTCTTCTATTAATTTTTCAGACATAGTAACAATTGTTTAACGCTAATAGTTTCTGCACATTTAAAATGTTCTTTTGGACAAGCCTTTTTTCCGTGTAGACCGCAAGGGCGGCATGATAGTTTTTCGGTAGTTTGAATGATAAAAGCATAATCAGAAAGCGGGCCAAAACCAAATTCCGGTACGGTAGAACAAAAAACGGCAGCTACCGGAGCATTCATAGACGAAGCCAAATGTAAAGGAGCTGAATCGTTCGTGTAGTTCATTCGGGCATCACGCATGAGTGCAGCCGATTCCAGAAGCGTTAATCTGCCAGCCATGTTTAGACTGTTGGCATGAGCTGAATCTTTCATAATTTGGTTTATTTTCGTTTTCTCTTTATCAGACCCCAAAAAATAAACAACAAGTTCTTTATCAAGTTGCTTTACAAACTCGCTCCACTTGTGGGATGGAAATTCTTTGGTGAACCATAAACTTCCCGGAGAAATGGTAATGTATTGTTTGGTCTTGTATTGTGATACCTTTGCAAAATCGTGTTGCGAAGGATATAGCCTGGGTTTGAATACAGTTTTATCTGTATAATTATCAATCAGTTTCAGGTTTCGTAGTATTTCGTGAGGACTTTCTTTTTGACTTGATATATCATGCGTGAAACGATGGGTAAAGAAAAGAGAAAAAGGATTTTTTTTAAATCCCACAGTTTCTCCTGCTCCCGAAAATATGGTAAGCAGACCTGTGGATGCAAACCGCTGGGTGTTAATAACCAGATCATATTTTTGCTGGCGAACAATGGCAATAAGCTCCCTGAGTTTCTTGTATTTTTCTTCCGATTTATCCCACACCATAACATGTTTCAAAAGCGGATGATGTCTCAGTAGCGCTTCATTGCCTTCTTTTAGCAGAAAATCAATACGGGCCTGTGGAAAAAAATGATATAACTTTTCTATTAAAGGCGTAGCCAGAATAACATCTCCCAGTGAGGCTGTTTGTATAATTAAAATTTTTTTCATTTCCATTGCCTATACCGCTACCTGAAAATCACGTAAAGCATCGTTTAGTGAAGTTTTTGTGTTGGTGGAAGCTTTGCGTTTTCCAATAATTAATGCGCAGGAAACCTGAAAATCACCTGCCGGGAAGTGCTTGGTATAAGTGCCGGGGATCACCACTGAACGCGGAGGGATATAGGCCTTGTACTCAATAGGTTTATCGCCACTGACATCAATAATTTTAGTACTCTGCGTAAGGACAACATTGGCACCAAGAACGGCTTCTTTTCCAAGTCTTACCCCTTCCACCACTATTGAACGCGAACCGATAAAGCAGTTGTCCTCAACAATTACGGGTGCTGCCTGAACCGGTTCCAACACACCGCCAATGCCCACGCCACCACTTAAATGTACATTTTTCCCTATCTGTGCACACGAACCTACAGTGGCCCAGGTATCAACCATTGTCCCGCTGTCCACATACGCACCAATGTTTACATACGATGGCATCATAACCACACCTGGTGCAAGATAGGCTCCATAACGTGCAATGGCATGGGGCACAATACGTACATTCTGTGATGCAAAATCTTTTTTCAATGGAATTTTGTCATAAAACTCGAACATACCGGTTTCCATGGTCTCCATTTTCCTTAATGGAAAATATAAAATGACTGCCTTTTTTATCCATGTATTTACATTCCATTCTCCGCCCACCGGCATTGCCACGCGTAACTTCCCCTTGTCCAGGGCCTCAATTGTGTTGAAAACGGCCTCTTTTACTCCTTCCGTTTCGAGCAAATTATGGTTCTCCCATGCCTTATTTATCAGTTGTTCAGTAGTATCCATTGCATTCATATTTGGAGACTAAAATAAACATTTCCGTAATAGAGGAAACAAACTCTGGTTAAATAATATCAAGGGTTATGGCCGATACGGTTCCAAACAGGAAATCACAGAAAAGTTTTGTTTGTAACGGATGGCAGGTTAATGTGAATGAAATGTTTTGAAATGTTTTTCCCGGCACACGGAGCATCACTGGTTAATGCTTTATCTTTTTCTTTGGGTAAATCATTTTGTAAGTGGCTTTATGTTTGCCGGCACTAATGTCACTGAGCTTTCTTTTCAGTAGCAATTTTTTAAAATTTGGAAGGCGGTCAACAAAAAGAATACCTTCGGTATGGTCATATTCATGCTGCATTATGCGTGCTTTAATACCGTCAAAACGTTCTTCTTCGTGAAAATTAAAGTCCTTGTCGTAATAGCTCATGTAAATCACGGGCTTACGTGAAACATACTCGTTAATACCCGGAACACTCAGACAACCCTCTTCAAATTCCCATGCTTCCCCTTCTTCGCGGATAAGCTGCGCATTAATAAAAACCTTTTTAAAATCTTTAGCCTCCGGATATTCTTCGGCAAAAGGTGTGGCATCCACCAAAAAGAGACGTATGGCCCGGTTTACCTGTTGTGCAGCCAGCCCCACTCCATTGGACTCATACATGGAATTAAACATGTCTTCAATAAGCTTTTCCAGTCCGGGATAGTCTTTGTCAATAATCGCTCCTTTTTTCTTCAAGGTAGGATGTCCGTATGCTGTGATTGGTAACATAATGTTTTTTTTATTTTACTGATTCAAGATAAGATTGGAGGATAAGTGTAGCACTAATGGTGTCGACAAGCGCCTTGTTGCGACGTTTCTTCTTTCCTAAACCACCATCAATCATAGCCTGGAAAGCTATTTTTGAGGTAAACCGTTCATCGAACCGTTCTATTTTCATATCCGGATATGTCTTCTTTAGTTTTCTGACAAAAGGTTCTACAAAACGACTTGAATCGGATGGACGGTTCATCATATCGCGGGGCTCGCCAACCACAATAGCTTCTACCTGTTCACGTTGCATATAATTTGAAAGGTACTTCCAAATATCTTTCGCGGCCACGGTTTCTAACCCCGTAGCTATGATTTGTAACGCATCAGTAACGGCAATGCCTACGCGTTTTTGGCCATAATCTATTGCTAATATCCTACCCATAATTCAGGGTGCAAAAATAATATTTTAATCCTTTCAATATGAAAAAGCGGAATTTCATTCTGAAGTCTCTCTAAACATGTTCCGTGTTCAAAGATATTTTAAACTTTGTCACAGGAGTGGCCGGCGTTTCCAAAGGGTGCCCCATCATGGCCTTCGGAAGATAAACGGCACACATGGTGTTGGCAATATGTATCAGGTTTTTTCTTTTTGCCGGTGGTGTTCCTTCCCAAATGGCCGCAAATACTTCGGGACGTATTTTTTCGGGGTGATAGGCATAATCATGCCAGACTACAATACTTTTGTCATGCACCAGGTAATCAAAAATATTTTCCGTATCTTTTTTTACTGATGCAAAATGATGGTCGCCATCAATAAAGATTAAATCAAATTTTTGGTTTAGTCCTCCAAAATCGAAAGTCATGGAATTGCCCTCTAAATGAACAATGTTCTTTCTGTTTTTTGAGAAAAAGCCGTGTAAATCCGCATATTTCTCTGTCAGTCCTTTTTCAAGTATCTCTTTTTTAGAAAGGTTTAAAGTAAAACATTGCTCTGCCACATCGGCTACATTGGCGACACTTTCGCCACGCCAGGTCCCAATTTCAAAATATTGACAGGATGAAAATCCTTTTGCCAGCAATTTTAGCAAAGCAATATCCGTAGGAAGAGAACCACCATCTAAAAACGCGAAAGTTTCCAACGTTTCACTGAAGCCAGGCGACAACGCGTCCAGTTCAACAACAGGTAATCCGCCCTTCGGATAATTATGTTTCTCCAAAAAGCTTTTCCAGACACTGTCGTCCTCCAATATTTTGTTTAACAGCCACGGGTTTCCGAGAATAGCTTTTATAGCTTTAAATGCTTTGTTTATTTTATGCATAAATTGTTTAAGGCTTTAGGTATCATGCTCATATCTTCCCAATTTTTGGAAAGAAGTAAAAATGAGATTCAGGTCTTTCTGTGCACTGTAGTCGCGGGCATAAAGTACGTTTAGCTTTTGCCGTGTTTCATTGTCAGAAACTTTATCCTTCATTCCATCGGCAGGTGAAAGTACACCTCGTTTTATCTCAGGCAGATGAATGGATTCTCCCTCGGCCATGGTATATCCCACCCACGACCTGGAACCAAAAATAACCTGAAAAATATTTTTTAAAAAATGTATCGGTTGCTTTACCAGAAATATCAGGAAGGGATAAAAAATCAAAAACAGAAGCGACAAAATAAAATCCAACATGCGTTTTTTCCGCTTGTTGGCAGGTTTATCTATCGAATTGATATCTACAGTATAAAGTTCTCCCTGCGTGTTGATAGCGTTGCTTCCTATGATGGAAAGGCTGTCTTCCGGTGCAATTTTGAAATTGACCTGCTCAGACTTCCACTGTGTCATTTTATCAATAATGGTCTGATGCGAAATGCTTTTAGAACAGAAAATGACTTCATCCACCGAAAATATGGGAATTATGTCCTTAACCTGGTTGATATTTCCGATAAAGCCTTGAGGCTTTTCTGTGTTTTTATCCGGATTAACCAGCCCCACAAATCCTGGAGTGACATAAGAATTTTTAAGAATGGCAGCCACACGTTGTGCTTCATCTGCCTCGCCAATAACCAAAAAACGCTTGTTTGTGGGTTTTCCCAGCTTAAAACCGGATATCCCCGATACATGAAGCAAAATCCGCAAAAGAGGCAAAGTGATGAGTCCCCAGGCCATGTCCGTAAGTATTTGGCCACGTGAAAATCTGAGATAATCGGGTATTAGCGCATAAAGCACCAGAATTAGTACTGTTCCCGAAAGAATTCCTGTTATGACCGGTTTTATCCGAACAGGTTTATCATATCCGCCGTTCAGGTAAATGGCTGCCAGCCAAATCAGAACATACGAAGGCAAAACAAATTCCAAAAACAGGATTGGGTAATGACCGCCATTGGGATAGACAATATTTTTCTCCCAAATTATTTTAACTAAAAATACACCACCATACAAGATTATTAAATCCAGTACAGGCAGAAATATTTTTTTAAACAAGCGGGAAAAGAGCGCAAGTAAAGCACGAAAATAAATGGCAATATTGATTAAGAATGTAAAAACTCCGGCTCTTTTTGCTGTAAAATGTTTTTTAGCAAACACAACCATGGCGCGATAAAAAACAAGCACATAATTTACACTGCTTTTTTTTGTGCTTTCACCTTTATAATGAATAATACGTGTTTCGGGGAAATAATAGTTGTTATATCCGGCTTGGGTTATGCGGTATGACAGGTCGATATCTTCACCATACATAAAGAAGCCTTCATCCAACAGCCCTGTTTTTTCCAGCACGCTTTTCCTTAACAACATAAATGCACCGGCAAGAATATCTATTTTATGAATTTCATTTTCGCTCAGAAAGCCTAAATGGTATTTAGAAAATCGTTTTGAGTGGGGAAAAAGTGCTGACAAGCCAAATATCTTATAAAAGGCTGTGGCAGGTGTTGGTAACCCGCGTTTCGACTCAGGCAGAAATTTTCCGGAACCGTCCAGCATCTTAACGCCAAGACCACCGGCATCCGGATGCGTATCCATAAAAGCAATCACTTTCTTAAACGTTTCATCTTCTACAACGGTATCCGGATTAAGCAACAAGATATACTCACCTTTTGCCTTTTTGATGGCCTGGTTATTGGCTTTTGCAAAGCCCAGGTTTTGTTTATTTGCGATAATTTCCAGATGTGGGAATTTTTCGCGTACCATTTCAACAGAGCCATCCACTGAATTGTTGTCAACAACAAAAACTTCTCCATCTACCTTTTCCATAGCCTTTTTCACCGAAATAAGACATTGCTCAAGGAAATGTTTCACATTATAATTAACGACAACAACGGAAAGTTTCATGGTTTGATGCTCAATAATGCATCAAAAATAAAACATAATTGGCAGGAAGCAATAATTTTTTCTTTTGCGGGAGAAACCGAATGTCCTAAAAATAAAAACGCCGGATTGCTCCGGCGCTTTTTTAAGTTCACAAACAGTATGTTTCTAAAAAGTATAGGAAAATCCCAGTCCCACTCCTATCCACGATTGGGACTTATCCTCTTTTGTTTTTGCGGCATAATTATAACGGACATTGCCTGTAAACCCAACATTATGTCCAAGGGGAACGACAACGCCAATATCGGGAGAAATTCCGAGTCGCCATGATTTGTCAGACGTGTAATACATGCCTATTTGATCACGCATATTCAGATAATATGTTCCAATGCCCAAACCCACATAGGAATATACTTTGGAGGTGGTAAAATAATAATGTGCCGTAGCCATCAATGGCATAGCATTAATGTATTTTTTGCTGTACCCTGTGATGGAACTTGTTCCGTTGGTCTTTGTCACTTTGCCAAAGTCTTTGTAGAATGTCTGCCATCCAATTCTGCCGCCCACTGTAATATGGTCGGTAACAAACTGACGTCCTTCAAGGCTTATGCCACGAAAACTGGGTGCATTAATATAGCTCTGTGTATTTCCGGTTCCAAAGCCCATATCCCATTGAAAATTCCAAATACCGCCGCCCTGGGCAAATGCCGTCATGCCTGTGAAAATAAATACGGCACTGAGTATGATTGTTTTTATCTTTTTCATTTGTCTTTATTTTTGTTTTTTTATGTTCACCAGTAACTTACCATAATTGAATAAACATTTTTAGTATTATTTAATGTTTATTCAATCATGAAAGGTTTAGCTAATTTATATAAGGGTTAGAGGTTTTGATTTCCGGCGACTGTTTAAAGGCCTGATCAATACCTGACAACACAATTTTCTCGATGTTGCTTCCTACCAGAAGTCCGTTTAATCCGGCATTCCAGTACACACGAGAAACAGTATCACCTTTAATAATATCATAATCTTTGGGATTAATCATTTCCATTAACAAAGTTCCGGTTTTAAACTGTGAATACCAAGGGATTGCAGGGTAATAAGATGGTGGATAATACCAGCCGCCTCCCCAGCCACTTCCCCAACCCCAGCCGGGATAACCCCAAATAGAATAGCCCCATCCGGGATACCATGGAGTGTATAAACCACCTGAAACATAGGTCTTTTCCAATGCAGATACAATAAGCTCCACATCCGGAACCTGCGTTGTATCATTAACGGTAAGCCGCTGATAGCCCATAGCTTGCATTTGTCTTGCTATCTCAGCCAGATAAGCTTTCTGATATTTTACAGCGGTTTTGTCAGTTGTGTCGGCTCTTCTGACGAAGATGGTATCAGGCATAAAATAAGTGTGTAAACTATGGAAGTTTACAGAGTCGTTGTAACCTGTTATAACAACATCTGACTGACTTGGCGTAAGCGAATTATCAGGATAGCACCCTTCCATAAAAGCTAACACTCCAATACCGGCAAGGGTAAGAAGTGCTTTTGTCATCCATTTTTTCATAAGTTCATTATTTAAATTATAAAAATTAATTTCACGAATATTTAGATATATCTTCCGTAAAACAAGCAAAAACTTTGCCAACAATTACCCTACATTGCCAGAAAACAAAAAAATTCTCCGGAAGTTTTCATTGCAAAAGTGGAAAAATTATTCTATTCAATTTCCTAAATATTGTTAATAAATTCAAAAATTAAATAAAAAATACAGACAAAGGTTCATCTGGCTGTTGCAACTGTAAGCCAGTACCAGAATCACTCTATATTTATGGGCATTTTTTATCGGCAAGATATCGGATAAAAGAAAAAGGCCTGGCAGAAAAGTTTTCGAGCAATAATTGCTGTGCAAGATCGAATACGTCAACCCGTGAGTTTTCAATAATATTTGAATCTGCGGTGCAGATAATACCTTTGGAGCTGTATATCAGTTGGTGATCAGGAGAAAAAGAGGTTTCTACTTTCCCTGCAAGGCTACGTTGGTTCATTTTATGCCTGGTTATCTCGCAAATTTTTCCGCTGTGACTTATAGGGGTGTCAAAATAGACCTGAATGTAACTGGTTTGTTTTTCTTGCAAATAGTCCAATACTAAATCTACGGCATGCTCCAGAATCTCCCACTTTAACTTTTTCCGATGTAATTCTGACACATCCCGTAAGTAGCCGTCCATACCCACGAATACGGGATTTCCATTCAGATAACTTCCCACCGTGCGACATACATTAAAACCATCCAGCATAACGGAAATATTTAAAGGGAGCTGTTGTACAAATTTCTGATGACGGAGAGCTACCTGATGTTTGGTGGACAGCCCGCGATAAAGCATAACACGCTCAAAAGAGGCCAATGCATACCGGTCGCCTACTAGTTTTAGCATAGATTTTTGCGGGTAACAGCGCTCAAGTAAATAGCGGTAATCACACACCGCCTCAAAAAAATGTTCCGAAAACTTCATTAATTAACGGCTTTGTCTATTTTTGTAAAAATATAAAGAAAGACAACATGGTAAACCGGAAAATACGCATCATCAACGGCCCTAATTTAAATCTTCTGGGAACCCGTGAACCGGACATCTATGGAAAGGCCACTTTTGAAGATGAGCTTGCCGGTTTTCAGAATGAATTCCCGAAACTGGTTATTGATTATTTCCAGTCGAATGTTGAGGGCGAGTTGATAAACAGCCTGCATGAAGCAGCTCGCGTAAAAAAGGGCGTAATTTTAAATGCAGGTGCCTACACACATACATCCATTGCCTTGGGCGATGCTATTAAAGCGATCGATATTCCTGTAATTGAAGTACATATCAGCAATATTTTTTCCCGTGAAGACTTCCGGCATGTCTCTTACATAGCTCCTTATTGTAAGGGTTCTATTCTGGGGTTTGGTATGGATTCTTACCGGTTGGCGCTAAAATATTTTGAAGCTTATTTCTAGGAAAATTTTTTCTTATCAAGATGGGAGAACTGATTTATCCTTTTAAAGAAATGGGCAAGGATTATGCTACCGTAATAGATCCCCGATACTTTTCTTTGCGTTAATTGAGCTCTTTTTTGTTTTAAAATACCCAGATGGCCGTAAAAATAGAAATGAGCTTTGATTATTGCCTTCGTGTCTTTAAAGTTTCCTTGTAACAAAAACCGCATTCCTGCCAACCCATCCAAAAATAGCCTTACAACAAAAACCTGCCATAATCTGCTTTGTGGAAGATTCTTATACAGAAGCATAAAATTATTTCGAAAGTTCAAATAGGTTTTTTTTGCTGAACTTTTGGGAAGCGTCCCTCCACCTACATGGTAAACAACAGAAGCAGGCTGTACCATAATTTTGTAACCTTTGTTTTTTGCCCGCCAGCAGAAATCGATTTCTTCCATGTGAGCAAAAAAGTCTTTGTCTAACCCTCCTAAATCATGGTAAACCTCTGCCCTTACAAATAGACAGGCTCCCGTGGCCCAAAAAACTTCCCGCGCATCATTATATTGCCCAATGTCTTTTTCCAATTGCTCAAAAATGCGTCCCCGACAAAAAGGATAACCCCATTGATCCATAAAACCGCCCGAAGCACCGGCATATTCAAAGCGGTCCTTTTGAAAAACGGAGCGAATCTTAGGCTGGCAGGCTGCAATTGTTTTGTCTGATTTCATCAGATTAATGATTGGATCAATCCAGTTGGATGTCACTTCGATATCTGAATTCAGTAATACGTAATAACTTGCTTTTATTTGGGATAGCGCCCAGTTATATCCTCCAGCAAAACCGGCATTTTCTTTGTTGACCAGCAACTTAACCTGTGGGAACTTTCCCCGCATAAAAGCTACAGAATCGTCAGTAGAGGCGTTGTCAGCCACAATAATTTCTGCTTCGGTACTGTATTGGATAACCGAAGGAAGATATTTCTTCAAAAAATCTTTCCCGTTGAAATTTAAGATGACGACAGCTGTTTCGGACATAGAGATGTGATTCAATAATGCAAAAATAAACTTATTCTGCTTTCGTTTCGTGTAAGGCTGAAAGGGCTCAGGGTAAACGCATCATAAATTTATTAATTCTAACAATACAATGGATTACTTTAACTTATTGTGTAACAAGCTCATTCGGATTTGCAATCCGAATGTCAAAGAGAAAGAGGATTTCTAATCCGATGGAAGATTATAAATTACCAGAATGC
>WFNG01000099.1 GCA_015488735.1 Bacteroidales bacterium
CCCTGAATGAAATAGTGTTGCTGGTTTTGTCTTTTTTTGGGCTTTCTGCCACTTTTACGAACGAAATAAAGTGCATTTAGTTCCTGTTTCGCGGCCATGACAATGATGTCTGCGGTGTCTTCTTTTCCCGATGACTTGATAATCGGGATTTGCCAGGAGAGATTTATGGACAATAGTGCCCCTTTTATGGCTGTGGGGGCGATATGGTGTGCTGTTTTGTACGGATTTCCTTCTACAATAAACAAAGGGATCATTCCTGTCTTTCGTAGTTTGGCACATTGGACAAACAGTCGCCCGTCGAGGAGCGATTGCACAAAATCCTCCTTTGTTTTTCTTTCGATAACGATTTCATCGTTGATCATGTAATCCCCGACAGACAGTTGCGCCATTTGCACATTAACGAAACGACTTTGTAGCAAATTGGGAATTCCTGAGTTTTTTTCACGGTTATCGGTGGTTATGGTTATTTTCATTTTATCAGGTTTAATCATTAAGCAGATTGTGGACGGCATATAAAGGATACACTTTAATATTTTCGTAAGTACAAAAATTTTCGAGAGATATTCTTATGCCATAATCAGCATGTTTTTCCCTGATAAAAATTCGTATACTTTGCATTTTGCCCGTAGTGCCCGATTTTACTTCAACGGGAATAATTTTACCATTCTTTACAATGATAAAATCTACTTCCGCATTGCTCCCCCGCTTTTCCCTGTGCCAGTAAAATAGCCGGGTTGACCGTGTTTTTAACTTGTATTTCAGTTGTTCCAATGCAACAAACTGCTCGGCAATGTTGCCCTTGTTAATGAAGTCAAAATCATCAAGGAGTAACTTTTTAGAGAACTCCAGTCCTAATAGTCTGTGGAATATTCCATGATCAAAGATTATAAGTCTAACTTTTTTAGGGTTTGCTTCAGCCCCAAGGGGTAACCCATTGGCAGCAGTATGGGTGACTTTATGTACCAGTCCGGCCATCTCCAGAAGGTTTAGTGTTTCCTTTATATATTTTAAAAGTCAAGGCTAATATAGTCAAGATATATCAAAAAATCAAGGCAAGTGAAAAATCCTATCAATACAGCTTTTTAAGATGCTCGCGAAATCGTAGCCCGCAAGGCGGCTCACATGATTTCTCAGGATGGGGACGGCGTGGGGAAGACCCAAATAAGTTGGTTTGAGATGGGCTTTCATTTTTGTGCGGATAGTTTATCCCAGGCAGTATTTTTATAGGTTCTGCTAATGGGTAGCGATTGTTCCCCGATAGTCAGCAATTCTTTGTTGAAAAAAGATACTTTATGTTTATTCACGATAAAAGAACGATGTATTCGTACGAACATTTCCGGAAGTCTTGCTTCTAAGTGGCTTATTTTTTCCTTGGTAATCACTATTTCATTGCTTGCAAGATGGATTTTTACATAGTCGTTGAGGCTTTCGATATACAAAATATCTTCATAAAGTAATCTCCTCATTTGGCGATTTGAACGAACGGTCAGGGATCTTTCGAGTTCTTTCTTTTTCTCTTTTTCCAGTGTTTCGATGGTTCTTTCTTTGGCAAAAGATTGTTTGACCAGCAGAATAAAAGAAAATAACAGCACAATAAAATAAAGCGTGATGGCCAGGATAAAGATATCGGACGAAACCGGACTCATGTTTTGATAGGAGAAATGGGCAAGAATAATAAAAGAAAGCATGATAACCAGCATCTCCAGGTAAAGAGATATGATCAGCATGTAAAAAGAGTAGAGAATAAATTTTGCATATTTCTTAACCAGGAGAAATTTTGGCACGAGATGAAAGTTAAAAAAATAACAGGTTCCGATGATTACCGGCAACAGCATGGAAACAAAATAAAAGGATTCTGATATGGAATGGTAATATGGGCTATAAATAAAAGTAAGTAGCAGCAGGACGGCTATCCAAAAAATGACATGAAGGGTTGCTTTCATGGCGGCAAAAATATCATTTATTCACATCAAATCCTGAATTTGTCGGTGAGTTGCAGGTTTACGATCGGATATAACAAAAATTCCGGCCGGATTCTGCCCTATCTTTGAAGTCGTGATAAAAACCGGTTCACATCATATTAAAATTATTCATTCATTTAAATTCAAACATTATGACAAATTTATTTTATGAAGGAGGCCCCCTTTTTATGGGCATTCTCACGTTGATACTTTTAGTGATTTTAATAATAGGCGTAACAAACGCAGTGGCTGTTTCAAAAAACAATTCGGAACGTAACGACAGCTTAATCCAGCGTCTTTCTCGCATTAAAAGCGTAGGATTGTTCGCACTGGTATTCGGAATCCTGGGACAGCTGATAGGATTATACAACGCCTTCGTTCAGATACAGGCCATGGGCAATGTATCGCCGGCTATTCTTGCCGGTGGGATGAAAGTATCCATGATTACCACAATATATGGAACGGTCATTTTTTTAATTGCTTACCTGATATGGTTTGGGTTGGTGGCTCTGTTGGAGAGAAAGATGAGTACCGGTTCCTGACAAAGGTTCGTGAAGTTTGATGTGTAGAGGAACCCCGCACGATTTCTCAGGATGGGGGCGGGGGAGGAGACCCCGAATGAGCCTTTTCTTTATTCTTCGTCCCTTTGTAACCGTCCTTCGTGTCACTTGGTGATAAAACCATAAACTGCCAGGGGAAGTTTATGTTGTGTTAACACAATGAACGCCAAGGGTTTTCACGGAGTCTGGGAAGTATTTTTAGACAGTAAAGCAAAAATCCGTGTAATCCGTGCAATTCGTTGATAAAAAATCGGAGGGCTTTCGGGCGTCCCGCCCGAAGCGGAATGTCTTACGAAAAAAGCCCCGGCTTTTCCTCCGGGGCTTTTCCAGAAATGCAGGCATGGATTTACTCTTCCGCTGCCTCTTCGCTTTTTTCAAACTTCTTCAGTGCCAGCCTCACCATTTTATAGCTAAACCAAACGATGACCGGCCATGAGATAAACCATAATATTTGTTCTGTGTACATAATTTCTAAATTTTAAGGTTAATAAGCATGACTGTCTTCTTCCATTTCTTTTTTGGTAATGGGCGTTTTGTTCATCTGCGACCAGGCATACCAAATGTAGGCCACAACAAAGGGTATCAGCAGCGACACATAGCTCATGGCTATGAGTGTGTATTTACTCGATGAGGCATTTTGAATAGTCAGCGAACTTTGCAAATCAAAAATGGATGGATAAAAAGCCGTGTGGTTGTATCCGGCGGTTAGCAGCAGGGAAAAAACCGTTAAAATGGTTCCTGCACCTGCAAACCAGATGGCTTTTTTGCCGCATTTTTCCGTAACAAAAACAGCTCTGTAAATTCCCCATAATACCATAACTACCCCCAGCAACAGCAAAATGAGAACAACAGGCATGGCCAGCAGGTTGTGCAGATATTTAAAGGCTTCCAAATTGACTACTTTGGTAACCGGATTGTAATTAAATCCTTTCATAACCAAAATATTGATGAGGAAAAACAAGAAAAATACGAGGAAAGGGATAGCATTTTTAAGCACCTGTTTCCTTGCACGTTCGTTCAGGGTTTCATCATCAATGTTGTTCATAAAATACAACGAAGCCAGGATGCGGGCAAGGAAAAAGACGGCCAGTCCCAGCGAAAGATTCACATAAGTGGCATAACGTCCGAAATTGAGCGCCAGTTCCAGTCCTCTGTAAGGAGACTGCCAGAAAGAATGATGCATGGCATTTACTGAGAAAAGTGAACCCGTAAAGAAAGTAGCCACAGCGGTTCCCAGAAAAACAGTAGCAATAAGTCCGTTTATAAACAGAAAAGTATCGTAAGTTTTAGTACCCAGCCAGTTGTTGGCTTTGGTGCGGTATTCGTACGATACAGCTTGTAAAATAAAGGCAAACAGAATGATCATCCAAACCCAGTAGGCACCGCCAAAACTGGTAGCATAGAATAAGGGAAAAGAGGCAAAAGCCGCGCCACCGAAAACAACCAGCGAAGTAAAGGTAAGGTCCCATTTACGGCCCAGCGAGTTAACCAGCATTTTAACTTCTGTATCTGTTTTTCCTAAAGTGTACAGCAGGGTTTGTCCGCCCTGGACAAACAGCATGAAAACAAGAATTCCACCCAGGAGGGCTATGATAGCCCACCAATATTGCTGTAATGCGAGATAGCTTAAATTTTCAAACATTATTTCTGCCCTCCATCTTTTAGTTGTTTAATCTGTTTTAGCATAATCTTGATTTCAGCAATTAACAGTACGGTGAAAACGACGCCGAAAAGGAAGAAAGTAATCATTACCGAGGTTTGGTTTATATTGGAAACAGCTGAAAGCGTAGGCATATAATCCTGAACTACCCACGGCTGCCGACCAAACTCAGCGACCATCCATCCGGTTTCCTGTGCCAGATAAGCAAACGGAATTGCCCATAAGGCAATATAAAGCATCCAACGCTTTTTGGGTAACTTGCCTCTGACACCGTATATTAAGGTTAGCAGGAAAATCAAGACAAACAGCATTCCCAAACCAACCATGGTATGGAATGAATAGAAAACAAGTGGTACATCAGGAATAAGTTTATGCGGATCATTGTAATACCCGTATCCAAAATATTTGTAATTGGTTTCAAAAGTTTTTAAAGCGGTGCTGGCTGCGCTATCGTTCGCCGCCTTTTTGGCCAGCTGGAACTCTTTTAATGCTGCAATAGCCAGTTTCCCCATTTTTATTCTGTCATAATAGGAGATAATCCCGTGGGCATCGTTTCCGTGAACCAAATCATGAATTCCGGGAATAAAAGTATGGGGATTCATAGTGGCCATATAAGAGAGTAAGTTAGGGATTTCTATTTTAGCTGCCCATTCTTTTGTTTTTGGATTGTCCGGACTGGGCGTTCTGTCAAACACCCCTATGGCAACCAGTGGCGCATTGGATTGGCCATAATACAAACCTTCCATAGATGCGAATTTCATGGGCTGTACTTTATATACTTCCCGTGCTGATTCATCTCCGGTTATAACCATGAATACAGACATAATTAAACCAAAAGTAGAAGCAACGATCATACTCCTTTTCGCCAGTGCCTGGTTGCGCTTTTTTAGCAAATACCATGCACTGACACCCAGTACGAAAATAGCTGACATAACGTAAGCTGAGGAAATGGTATGTAAAAATTTATTTACAGCTGTGGATGAAAACAAAATTGCCCAGAAATTAACCATCTCATTACGGGCTGTTTCCGGATTAAAATGCATGCCTACCGGATTTTGCATCCAGGCATTGGCAACGAGTATCCATAAAGCCGAAAGGTTGGAGCCAATAGCTACCAGCCAGGTGGAGGTAAGGTGGAAACCTTTGCTTACCTTGTTCCATCCGAAAAACATGACCGCAAAGAAAGTAGATTCCATAAAAAAGGCCATTATGCCTTCAATGGCCAGTGGTGCTCCAAAAATGTCCCCCACAAACCATGAGTAGTTCGACCAGTTGGTGCCGAACTCAAACTCAAGAATAATACCGGTAGCTACACCGATAGCAAAGTTGATGGCAAACAGAGTCATCCAGAATTTGGTAATGCGTTTCCAGATGTCTTTCCCTGTTTTCACATAAATGGTCTCCATAATGGCAAGGATAAAACTGGTTCCCAGGGTAAGCGGGACAAACAACCAGTGATACAATGCTGTAAGTGCAAATTGGGCGCGAGACCAGTCAACCAGAGCCAAGTTAAAATGTTCCATAAGCATTTAATTATTAATTAACAATAAAAATTATTTAGTAAGTTGTTCAATTACATAATTACTGCGTTCCTTGTCAGTTTTGAAATGAGTTTTTAAAAAGTCGGGAAAAAAGAAGAGCTTGAAAATGGCGAAGATGATAAAAAGTTTAATCAGGATGATAAGCCATAAACGTCTTCCAACCGTCATGCTGCGAAAACCATCGTAATAAAAATAAAAGACTTTTTTTACTAATTTAGTCATCGGGTACTTAAATATAGGTTACATGCAAATGTATTATATATTTTTAAATACGAATGCATAAAAATACAATTTTTTTTTATTTTTTTTTAAATGGATATTTTGGCAATGGTAATATGCTTATTCATAGGGAATTAAAAAAGCGGTAATAATTACTACCGCTTTTTTTTAGATACTTTTTATATTTAGAAGTCCCCTTAAAAGCTTATGCATACTTTGCCGCTGTGCGTTCCACTATTTTCACAATAACATCTACTGCTTTGTACATCGATTCAACAGGAATGTACTCATAGCGTCCGTGGTAATTGTGCCCGCCGGTGAACAGGTTGGGGCAGGGGAGGCCTTTAAATGAAAGTTGTGCGCCATCGGTACCACCACGGATAGCTTTTACAATTGGTTTTATTTCCAGTGCTTTCATGGCTTCTTCCGCTATTTCAACGATATGCATTTGCGGTTCAATTTTCTCACGCATGTTGTAATACTGGTCCTCCATTTCCACTTTCAAAACAGAACCGTATTTTTCGTTTATGGCTTCTGCTTTTTTCATGAAACGTGCTTTTTTTTCTTCAAAAAGATTTTTGTCGTGGTCGCGGATAATATACTGTAACTCAGTTATTTCTACGCTTCCCGACATTTGGTATAAATGAAAAAAGCCTTCATATCCACGGGTTTCCTGAGGCGTTTCTTTTATGGGTAAAGAAGCGATAAATTCGCTCGCTATCAACATGGAGTTAACCATGGTATGGTAGGCAGTGCCGGGATGAACGCTTTTTCCCTGCACGATGACTTTGGCTCCGGCTGCATTGAAATTTTCATATTCCAGTTCTCCCACCGGACCGCCATCGAGGGTGTAAGCCCATTGTGTAGCGAATTTTTCCACATCAAACAGATGGGCACCGCGGCCCACTTCCTCATCGGGGTTAAATGCGATGCGAATTTTGCCGTGTTCAATTTCTGGATGCTCCATTAGGTATTCCATGGCCGCGATAATCTCCGCGATGCCGGCTTTGTCATCGGCTCCCAGCAGGGTTGTCCCATCTGTGGTGATAAGTGTTTGTCCTTTATAATCCGGTAATTCTCCAAAATCATCCGGTGACATAATGATGTTTTGCACCTTATTTAACATAATGTTACCGCCATCATAATTTTTATGGATTTGAGGTCGTACATTTTCAGCTGTAAAATCGGGGGCTGTATCCATGTGTGCAATAAATCCAATGGTGGGAATATCTTTATCAGTATTGGCCGGCAGCGTAGCCATAACGTAGGCATGGTCGTCGATGCTTACTTCCTGAAGACCTAATGTTTCAAGCTCTTTTGCCAGGAGTCGTGCCAGGTTCCACTGCTTTTCCGTTGATGGACACTGCTCATTGTCAGGATCCGATTGGGTGTCAATTTGTGCATAGCGAATAAGACGTTCTTCTACTTTTTCCATGATTTTTCTATTTTTTTGGCAAAGGTAGCCATTGTGTTTGTAAAGATAAAAGATATAAGACAAAAAATGTCAATACCTGATTATCGCCTGACAACCGTTTAACAACTGCCTGACCATTAAATAATCAATGACATATTGTTGTCTGAAGTTTTCACTTACTTTCTGTCATTATTGGCGCTGATATCCCTGTCGTTAATTTGCGCGCGTTTAGCGCGGAAATTTTTCAGATATTTGCAGGCAATTTTATTCTTACCATCACAATGGGGAAAATTTTACTGATTATTCAGCGGGAATATCTTACCCGTGTCCGGAAAAAATCTTTCATCGTTATGACCATTATCGGACCCATATTGATGGCTGCTTTGGTTATATTACCGGTTTATCTTTCCGAAAGTACTTCTTCCATGGAAAAAGTGGCCGTTTTGGATGAAACCGGTTGGTTTTTTCAGAAGTTTCACAACCAGCAGGATGTTCGGTTTTATTATGTAAACAAAGGTTTGCAGCAGGCCAAAGCTGAGGCGCTTGCCAAAGGCGATATGTTGCTCTACATTCCATTACCCAAGCTTAACCTGCCCGAAAATGCAGAGCTTTTCTCCATTAAACAACCCGGGCTTTTTGTCAGGGGTTATATTAAAACAGTAATGAGGCAGATAGTGGAAGATAAAAAATTGTTGGCCAAAGGTATTGATCCCAATGTAATAAAGTCTGTGAAAGCCCATATTAATCTGGTTACCATAAAAATATCAGAAGAGGGGACGGAAAAAGAGAGCAACACCGATGTGGAAACCGGACTCGCAATTTTTTCCGGTATCCTGATTTACATGTTTGTATTTATGTATGGTGCCCAGGTTATGCGTGGGGTTATGGAAGAGAAACAAAACCGTATTGTAGAGGTTATTATCTCGTCCGTAAAACCTTTCCAGTTAATGATGGGAAAAATTATCGGCGTTGGGATGGTAGGCCTTACGCAGTTTTTGCTGTGGATAGTGCTTACTTTGGCTCTGGTGGGTGTTTTTCAATCCGGAATTTTTAGCAGTGAAATAGCCCACGGGATAAAAGCACTTACTGAGCAGTCGGTTGCTTCGGGCCAAACAGGTGCAATGTCGGCCGGTACGGGCGGTATAGCCATGGCACAGATTTCCGGTTTGCTTTCTTCCATCAATATTAAGGTGATGGTGCTCAGCTTCATCTTTTATTTTCTTGGTGGATATTTGTTGTATTCTTCGCTGTTTGCTGCCGTGGGCGGAGCGATCGATCATGATGCGGATGCTCAGCAGTTTATGTTGCCTATCTCCATACCGCTTATTTTCTCGGTTGCCATGACCGGTGTCATTGCCAACCAGCCTGATGGTGCGCTGGCCTTGTGGATGTCGATGATTCCTCTTACCTCTCCGGTGATTATGATGATGCGGATACCGTTCGGAGTGCCTTACTGGCAAATGGGACTTTCTGCCGGAATTCTGTTATTAACATTTGTGTTTACAACTTTTTTGGCAGGAAAAATTTACCGTATTGGGATCTTGATTTATGGAAAGAAAGTTGGTTATTCCGATTTATGGAAGTGGTTAAGATACTGAAAATAAGAGGGATAATTAAGAATGTGCAATAAATAGATTGACTTAGAAAAAATTTTTAGTAGAAAACAAAGGGACAAAAAACGTTATTTTTAACAATTCAGCTGCAATGGTTGTAACTGATATTGTTAAGTTTGAAATATTATTCTATTTTTGCACCCTCTTAAAATGAAAGTAAAATTATAAATATCTAATTTCAAATGCAAAACAAAGGAGCTATCAAGTTTTTTGCTGTTGCCTTTGCCTTGGTTTGCTTATACCAGTTGAGTTTCACCTATGTAGCAGCCAGAGTACGGAAAGATGCAAAAGCTTATGCCGAGAACGGTAAAGCAACCCGCCTGGCTAAAGAGCTGGCAAAAGGAAATCAGGCCAAAGAAGTTTATTACCTCGATTCTATTTCCAAAGCACGTGAGAAATATTATCTTGACAGTGTAAACAACGAAGTAGTTTATAACCTGGGTATTGGAAAATATACCTACAAAGAGGTTAAAGACAGAGAACTTAATCTTGGTCTCGACCTGAAAGGTGGTATGAACGTCGTTCTACAGGTAAAAGTACAGGATATTGTTGATGCGTTGGCTGGTCATAGTAAGGACCCTGCCTTTTTAAAAGCCATGAAAATGGCTAACGAAATGCAAAGCCACAGCAGCAAGGACTTCGTTACTCTTTTTGGTCAAGCTTTCCAAAAGGTTGATCCAAATGGCCGTTTGGCTTCAATTTTCCTTTATGAATTTAAAGATAAAGGGATTACGACTACCTCAAGCAATGCCCAGGTACTCAGTGTTTTGAAAAAAGAAACTGAAGGCGCTGTAGATCGTACTTTCCAGATTTTACGTACACGTATTGACCGTTTTGGCGTGGCCCAGCCCAATATTCAGAAACTGGCTACCAGTGGCAGAATTTTGGTTGAACTCCCGGGCATTAAAGATCCGGAACGTGTCAGGAAACTTCTGCAGGGAACCGCCAAACTACAGTTTTGGGAAACTTATGATTTCTCTGATTTATATACCTATTTTGATGCTGCTAACGCGAAATTGCGTGCCGATGAAACACTCATGACAGATTCGGCTAAAATAGTTAAATCAAAAAATGTAAAAGCCGTAGCCTCTAAGAAAACAACAACCAATGCAGGAACCAAAACGGCTGCCGACACTGCAACGAACAGCCTGTTGAGTAAAATAGCAAAAGATACCAGTAATCTTCAGAATCAAAATGCTTCTATGGCGGCTTATGCCAAAAAGAATCCGCTGTATGCTTATCTGCATCCTTCCTATTTTCAGAATAAAGATGGCCGTTATTATCCGGCCAAATCCGCTTCTGTAGGTGTTGCTGCAATTAAAGATACTGCCAGGGTAAACCGTATGCTTGCGAAAGTGAAGAGCGTTTTTCCACGCGATCTTACATTGGCCTGGGCGGTGAAACCAATAAATCCGAAAGCGCCTAATATGCTTACTTTGTATGCCTTAAAGGCCAGTTCACGTGATGGAAGTGCTGCTTTGGGGGGTGATGTTATTTCTGATGCCCGTCAGGATTTTGACCAAAACGGACGTGTTACCGTTGATTTGCAAATGAACAGCCAGGGTGCCAAGGTTTGGAAACGAATTACCGGCGATAACATAGGAAAACAGGTTGCCATTGTTTTGGATGGATATGTTTATTCCTGTCCTGTGGTGAATGACCAGATTCCCAACGGCCGTTCCTCCATCAATGGTGGGGGCATGACGGTTACAGAAGCCAAAGACCTTGCCAATATTCTGAAAGCAGGGAAACTGCCTGCCCCTGCAAAAATTGTAGAAGAAGCCGTTGTCGGACCTTCATTGGGACGCGAAGCGGTTAAAGCCGGGATGAACAGTTTCCTCCTTGCCTTTATTGCTGTGTTGGCTTATATGATTGTTTATTATAACAAAGCCGGTTGGGTAGCCAGCCTCGCTTTGATTGTCAACGTGTTCTTTCTGCTTGGTGTGCTGGCTTCCCTTGGTGCGGTACTTACACTGCCTGGTATGGCCGGTATTGTACTGACACTTGGTATGGCTGTGGATGCCAACGTAATTATATATGAACGTATTAAAGAGGAAATGCGAGCGGGCAAAGGCCTGCGACTCGCTTTGAGCGATGGTTACAAAAATGCCTATTCTGCTATTATCGATGGTAACGTAACCACACTGCTTACAGGTGTTGTCTTGTATGTGTTTGGAACTGGTCCTATCCAGGGATTTGCTACCACGTTGATTATTGGGCTGCTCTCTTCTCTGTTTACAGCCATCTTTGTTTCACGTCTTATTTTCGAGGGAATGCTCAAACGGAACAAAAAGATTTCCTTTTCATATAAATGGACCGCTAATACACTTTCAAATGCTCATTTCGATTTTATCGGGATGCGGAAAAAGGCCTATATTCTATCCGGTACAATCATCTTAATTGGATTGATTTCATTGTTTACCAAAGGACTTGACTTTGGTGTTGATTTTACGGGTGGACGTACTTATGTTGTTCGTTTCGACCATAATGTGAATACGGAGGCTATCCGTAAATCATTAACGGTTGCTTTTGATAAACAGTCTCCAACAGTCAAAACTTTTGGTCCGGATAACCAAATTAAAATTGTAACCAAATATTTGGTTGATGATAGCCACAGTAATGTGGATTCAATTATTCAGTCCAGATTATATGCAGGGCTAAAACCTTTTTATAATAAGAAAATAACTTTCAAACAGTTTACTTCCGATACTGAAGGGTCAAGTAAACTGCTGGGTATCTTGAGCTCCCAGAAATTTGGGCCGACCATTGCCTATGACATCCGGGAGAAAGCATATTTTGCTATTTTCTTTGCACTGCTTATGATCTTTATTTATGTTGCCGTACGATTTAAGAACTGGCAGTATGGTTTTGGAGGTGTGGCGGCATTGTTCCACGATACGCTGATTACAATTGGTATTTTCTCTTTGTTTAATGGTATTATGCCGTTTGGTATGCAGGTGGGACAGTCGTTTGTGGCGGCCATCCTTACCATTATAGGATATTCTATCAATGATACGGTGATTATCTTTGACCGTATCCGGGAGAATGTCCGGCTGTTCCCAAAACACAAATTAAAACGAAATATGAACGAAGGGATGAACCAGACATTGGCCCGTACCATGAATACTTCAGGTACAACGTTAGTGGTATTGTTGGTTATCTTTATCTTCGGTGGCGAAGTCATTCGCGGATTTGTATTCGCCCTGTTGGTGGGTATCGCTGTTGGTACTTATTCTTCTGTGTTCACCGCCAGCCCTATAGCCTTCGACTTGTTGCATGGGACTCGTGAGGATAAGCTGATCGAAGAAAAAGAAGCCAGATTAAATCAAAAGAAAACGAAGAAGAAAAAATAGTGTTTTGAGTGTCTTCGCCCAATTCAGTATTGATTTTCTAGGAATAGAAAAAGCCCGGATCAGGAGATTCGGGCTTTTTTAATGTTCTGTTTTATTGTATTGCTCCGCCTGGTCATGCTGGTATTCCGATGAAAATATTAATTTTGACGAAAAGGAATTCAATAACCAAATACATATTTGAAATGAGCCAGAAATCGTCGTCTGTTTTGAAAGAAAAAAAGACCGGTTATGCCGCCGGTTTATTCTTTATCCTGCTTTTTGTTTTTTCTTTGGCTGTGCCAGCTCAGGTGTATGCCAAAAGAAAGACGCGAACCAAAAAAGAAATGAAAACCAAACCATTGCCTGCTGATATGCTCAGCGCCCTGAAGTACAGGAGTATAGGGCCTTTTCGTGGCGGGCGTTCCGTGGCCGTAGCCGGAAACGCAAAACAACCGCATACCTTTTATTTTGGCGGTGCTGCCGGAGGTGTATGGAAAACCACAGATGGTGGTATTACCTGGCTGAATGTTTCTGATAAATATTTTAAAACGGCTGCTGTGGGGGCTTTGGCCGTAGCTCCTTCCGACCCGAACGTAATTTATGCCGGTATGGGAGAGTCCTTTATCCGTGGTGATATGGCCACCGGCGATGGTATCTACAAATCTACTGACGGAGGAAAAACCTGGGTATATTCGGGACTGAAAAACACCCGTGTCATCAGCCAGATCGTGGTGGATCCTGATAATCCGCAGGTCGTTTTTGTGGCTGCTTTGGGGCATGTGTTTGCCAGTAACCCCCAGCGTGGCATTTATAAATCCACCGATGGGGGTAAAACCTGGAGAAAAGTGTTGTATGTCAATGAGAAAACCGGTGCTTCTTCCATTGCCATGGACCCGCACAACCCCCGGATTCTTTTTGCCGGCATGTGGCAGGCTTTCCGGAAACCGTGGTTGCTTTCCAGCGGTGGTCCGGGCAGCGGCCTGTATAAATCTACTGATGGCGGTAATACATGGAAGAATATCTCTAAAAATCCCGGTTTGCCCAAAGGAATTTTGGGTAAAATCAGTGTTTCTGTTTCCGGTGCCAACCCAAACCGGATTTATGCTTTTATTGAAGCCAAAAACGGTGGTATTTTCCGCTCGGATGATGGGGGAAAAACCTGGTCGCGACGTTTTCATCAATCAGAATTGACCCAGCGTGCCTGGTATTTCGGAAGAGTTTATGCCGACCCGAAAAACGAAAATGTGGTCTATGCCCCGCAGGTTTCCGGCATTTTCCGTTCCGATGACGGGGGAAACCATTTCCATTTGATCAGGACACCACACCCCGATAACCATGTGTTGTGGATCGATCCCTCAAATCCTGACATTATGATAGGAGGTAACGATGGCGGTGCATCAGTAACTTACAATGGTGGTAAGTCGTGGTCATCGGAGAACAACCAGCCTACGGCCCAAATTTATCATGTTTCTGTTGATAACCGGTTTCCTTACCATATTTATGGTGCCCAACAGGATAACTCTCCCATTGAAATTATGAGCCGTACTTCCGGTTTCGGCATTACCGATAAAGACTGGTGGCCTTCTGCCGGTGGGGAAAGCGGTTATATTATTCCGGACATACAAAACCCAAATATTACATACGGTGGCAGTTACGATGGCGTTTTGGTAAAATATAACCGCAAAACAGGGCAACGTCAGCGCATTGATGTATGGCCCGACAATCCCATGGGTTACGGTGCCGACAGCCTGCGCGACCGTTTTCAGTGGACTTATCCCATTATGCAGTCGCATCACAAACCTTATGCACTTTATGTGGCATCGCAATATGTTTACAGAAGTACCAACAGCGGCATGAGCTGGACAAGGATCAGTCCCGACCTGACCCGCAATGACAAATCCAAACAACTGCCTTCGGGTGGCCCTATTACCAAAGACAATACGGCTGTGGAATATTACAATACTGTTTTTGCTTTGGCCGAATCACCTGTAAAAGCCGGTGTGCTTTGGGCAGGTTCTGATGATGGCCTGATCCATGTGAGTACAGACAACGGCAAGACATGGCAAAATCTGACCCCCAAAGGTTTGCCCAAATGGACAACCATTAGTTCCATAGAGCCTTCGCATTTTGATGCAGGGACGGCATATGTGGCTGCACGCCGGTACCGGTTGGATGATGATACACCTTATATGTATAAAACCACAGACTATGGAAAACATTGGGAAAAGATTTCGACGGGAATGCCGGCCAATGGTTCCGTATTTGTTGTCCGGC
>WFNG01000100.1 GCA_015488735.1 Bacteroidales bacterium
GGAATCCATTGCCGTAGGAACACGGATTGCTCCTGTCCATTGCCCGTTTTTGTCAAAACTACCGGCTGTAATTAATTTCCCGCCTTGAGCCGGGTTAGCCGTGTATAAGTTAAAACGGCTCTTATCTTTACTGAAATCTACCGTCGAAGGCATTTTAATGGTGACATTTTCCACCTGTGTGGATTCAAATTTAAATCCGTTGGGGACTTTTAAGTTGTCCATGGGGGACTTATTGCCAGGAACAGGAACCGGGGTTTTGTTACATGACTGAAACGTAAGTCCGGCTGCCATTAACAAAACTGCTGCGAGAATAAAATTTTTTGTCTTCATTGTTTTAATAATATAATTAGATTAACGTCATTCACAAACAATATAGCAATAATCAATCCGGATTTAGTATACGAATGATAACGTATTGATACTCTTATGTGTTAAGTTTTATAAATTTTTTCTTATTTTCCCAAAATGGGAAAGTGATTCCTGTTTTGGGAAAAAATCAAATGTTACAATTTTACTAAAACAAAAATACGCTATTTCCCGATTGGTTTTTAATTATTTTACGCCTTAAAAATTCCGATAGTGGAATTCTTTCTGATTATTCTCCGATTTTAATAAAAAAAGGGGCTTGGTTTAGATGGTGATTTCTTTAATATATTCCTATAAAAGTTATTCTCAAAAGATTATGAATAGTGGCATATATCTTGCTTAGCCACCAAAACGATTTACACCCTGGCCGGTGTAATGAATAAAATTTGGTTTTGGTTGATTCAGGCTGGTGAGGTAAAACTTCCGGCCTGTTTTTTTATGTCCCTGTGAAAGAAAATTCTAATTTTGTACCCTATGGTAAATTGGTTGCCGGTACATTTTTGTACAGGGGATTTATGAAATAACAAGTGATAAAAATGAAAGAGATTAAAAACCCATATCGGAATATGGAGGGCTATCAGTGTTTTGGTTGTGCCCCTCAAAATCATAATGGCCTGCAGATGACTTTTGTAGAAGATGGTGAATATGTCGTTTCCGAATGGATGCCGAAAGATTATTTTCAGGGCTATTTCAATGTTTTGCATGGAGGTATTCAGGCTACGCTGATGGATGAGATTGCTTCGTGGCTGGTACAGGTGAAGCTGAAAACAGCCGGTGTAACTTCCACTATGAATGTTCGATACAAAAAGTCTGTTCCTGTCAACAAGGGCAAAATCAAACTCAGGGCAAAACTCACCGGAAAGCGCAGGAACCTTGCCGATATTCATGTGGAGCTGTTTGGGCCGGAGAATGAATTGTGTGCCGAGAGTGATTTTGTCTATTATACTTATCCCAGAGAAGTGGCGATGAAGCAACTACATTTCCCTGACTATGAAGAGTTTTATGAGGAGTAGCATACCTCAAATTATGCTTTTAAAAAGTGCAATATTTTCAAATAAAAGATAATTTGTGTAAAACGGGCTACTGATTTTTCAACTGTTCATCGATGAGGCTGGCCGAGACAAAAGACTCTTTTATCAAAATGACAATAGCTGCCAAAGCACTTACCACCGAAAGGATGATTGAAATGTAAAGCATCGGTGTGGTAATAGAAATTCCGGCCTGGCTCAGCCCTGCTGCCAGGCTTCCCACAAGTACAAAGCCCACACAGAGATAAAGCAGACTCAATGCCCATTTGAACATCCACAATCGCTTTTTTTGAAGCGCCATAAATTCCGGAGAGCAGCTGAAGTCATCTTCTATAATGTGTTGTAATTGTCGTATGAGTTCGATGTAACGTCGCGAGGTGGACAGAATAATTAAACCAATTCCTGAAAGGAAGCTTAAAGGTGCCAGAATTAAAGTGAGTTCCATTTTCGTAAATTTAAATCTGCTGTTTGCTGCTGACCATGGATAAAGCATTGTTTACCGCTTTTTGCAGAAAGTCTATTGTCATCGTGGCCTGACCGGAAGCAGTTTTTTCAGCTTGAACGATAATGTGCGTTTCCAGCACTTGTCCTGACCAGTCCTTACTGTGCCAGTGCCCTGGAGAAATAGATTTCACATTTTTCATATCTATCACATCCTCTTTTTGCCAGGCAGTGATATAGAAATAAGGTTCCGGATAATAAACATCCGGCATGGCCAGCCCGAAACTAATGGAAGAGGTCGGCGCTTCTCCTTCAAAAGTGAGTGGGAGATAAAGTCCTTCGTCAAAGTGATGTGGCCAGATAAAAATGGTTTCATCACGGTGTAGGACTTCTCCGAAATATTCATGGAGAAGATGTCCGTTTGTACGGTGATGTGCCAGCTCCTGCATGTGGTTAAAATCTTCCACACGGAAAGGTTCACCGTTTTTTACCGGATGATCCGGGATGTCAAAATGCATTTTAGGCAATAGCTTTCCGGCATCCAGTCCCTGTGCCTCCATTTGTTTCCACAACCATTGAAAGGCCTGGGCAAATGTTTTTCCGTTTAACGGGAAAGAGGTCAGTACAGTGCTATCTGCCGAAAGTATTTGCAACGCGAAATCCGGATAGTTCAGCCCCACATGGAAATTATGTTTTCCGGCGCCGGCGGTTATTAAATTACCCAATTGTAAATCTTTTTCCGGTATCCATCGGGAGGCAGTATGGCTGTCATCTGTAGTTTCCGGGATAAAATATTTTCCGGCCATGGCCAGGAGCTGTGCTGCCTGATGCAGGTTGTCAACATCAGATTTTAGTTTCCGCGGATCAAGTTTCAGCGTTTTCCAGTGGTTAATAACATCAATTTTTTTCATGGCTGTTTTTATTCTTGGAGATTTTATTTTGTAATCGTAACTCCTTTCCAGAAGGCTACATAATTTTTGATGCCTCTGGCAAGTTCCCTTGGGGCGGGATAATACCAGGCTGAATCAGGATTTCGTTTGCCATCCACCACCAGTGTGTGATAGGAAGCCAGCCCTTTCCACGGACAGGTAGTGTGCGTGCCACTTTCTTCAAAAAATTCTTTTTTGACCGATTCGGGCGGGAAATAGTGGTTCCTTTCCACCACGATGGTTTTGTCACTTTCGGCGATAACCTTGTTGTTCCATATTGCTTTCATCGTTATTCTTTTAGATTTGATTCATTAGACGAAGTTTTGCCGGTTTCCTTACGGGAAAGAAGTTATAATTATCTAATTTCCCACAGACTGTCCAGAAAATATTGCCGACTGTCGGTAAAATGTTGCAACACCTTGTATCCTGCTTCTTCGGCCAGCTGGTCTATCTCTTCGGGACTGTATTTTTTGGAAATTTCTGTGTGAATCAATTCGTTTTTGGCAAAGAAAAATTGTTTTTCAAGTGCTTCAAAATGAA
>WFNG01000101.1 GCA_015488735.1 Bacteroidales bacterium
GGCCACGTACCGTATTGCTGACGGTTTAAATATGCCAGCAAATCGACGGCATTTTTCGGGTCATCTTCATTGATAGGCGTGTCAGCATTGGAACGGATAACCAACATCAAAAAAGAAGAGTAGCCTATCAGTACAAAGGTAAATGCCAGCAGAATAGTGTTATAAACAACTTTTTCATGCTTTTGGGTATAATAAATTCCGTACACCAAAAGGGCTATGAGTGAAGCAAAATAAACAACCGTTCCCACGTTAAACGGTAATCCCAAATCGTTTACACAGAAAAGCTCAAATTTCCCGGCAAAATTAACCACCTGTGGAATGACAATATACATCATTATGGCCAGAATACCGATGCCTACAACTCCGGCGCCGATAAAGCCTTTCCATGAAAATTTATATTTTTTGAAATAATAAACATATACAATGGCGGGAATCGTCAACAGATTCAGCAGGTGCACGCCAATGGCCAGACCGGAGAGATAGGCAATCAGTATAATCCAGCGAAATCCGCTTCGGTCGTTGGCAACCTCTTCCCACCGCAAAATAGCCCAGAAAGTAAGGGCTGTAAAAAAAGAAGAGGTGGCATAGACTTCTGCTTCTACGGCCGAGAACCAAAATGAATCGCTGAAAGTATAGGCCAGTGCTCCCACCATGCCGGCACCAAGGATCGCCCAGGTCTGGCCTTTGGTAAGCTCATCTCCTGTTTTTTTTACATATATTTTTTTTGCAAACAAGGTAATGGTCCAGAAAAGAAACAAAATGGTAAAAGCGCTGGCCAGGGCAGACATAATGTTAATCATCATGGCCACATGGGCTGTATTACCAAAAGAAAACAGGGAGAAAAACCGGCCCATCATCTGAAAAAGCGGTGCTCCCGGAGGATGCCCTACCTGCAGCTTGTATGAAGTGGCAATGTACTCACCCGGATCCCACCAGCTTGCCGTAGGTTCGATGGTAGAAAGGTAGACAAAAGCAGCAATGGTAAAAATGCCCCAGCCTATCCAGTTGTTTAGTTTCTTAAATGTACTCATGGTGTTGTTTTATTTTGAAAATAAATTCAGGCTGCGAATTTAGGAAATTAAACCCACGCCCTGAAATTTTAAGATATTTTAAAACAACGAGAAAATGTAAAGTCAATAATAGCAGCCTATACAGAGCCATTCCGGCTAAAACGATGATAACCAGAAAACTGTCTTTATGCCGCACAAATATTGAGCACCGAATATTAAGTATTCGTTTAAAAGTCAGTGTTCAATATTTTTTGAATAGTTCCGGTTACTTTACCGTTCCTTCCATCAGCTTCAGCTGGTCATAGAATCCTTTGTTAATTTTTTCTGAAAGCTTTTTCTGATGATAATCTTTGGTTAAACGTGCCATTTGCTGTAGTGCTGACAAGGCCTCCCGGATTTCATCGTTATAATACGAAATAAACCTGCCACTCAGGCTGTTGTAGTAATTCAGGTCGGACATGTAACGTTTGTAAATTTCCAAGATTACTTTGTTACCCTTTTTTATGGCACCGGCACGGTAATATAACAACGCCCATTGAATTGTATAATAATTAAATGGGAATTTACTGTTGGGAAAGAAATAAATTCCTTTGTCGAGTACCCTGACAGCCGAATCGTTCCGGTGGAGATTTACCAAAGCCTGTGCCAGCCTGACATAAGCCTGTTTGGCCATAATAGCGTTCCTGAAACTAACAGGATCAACAAGTACACCCGGCACATTCAATCTGCCCCACCGCACGTTTTTATTCATAAGAATACGGTATGAAGAATCAGGAGCTACGCCACCCATTCCTTTGGCATAATCCATGGCCGGAACCGGGGTGAAGCGATAAACCAAACCACGCATACGGCAATATTTGGCCACATCAAACACTTTGTTGACACTATATGGATTTACAAAACAAATAGGCCGTTTCCAGTTATTGTTTGCAACCAGATCATACAGCATAATATCATTACGATAAAGATAGGAATTTCGGATAACCTTCCAGCTGATTTCTTTCACAATTTTGCCGGCATTCTTTTTCGCTACCGTCCCTGAATTCACCGCTGCTGCCGAATCCACTTTCAAAAACAGCTCCTTGCTTGGCAGATAATCAATTTTATCTCCGTCGCGCATGGTTATTTTAGTACGTGGGTTGTCACTTCCAATAAAAGACACCGCATCTTTTAACGAGACAGGCGTTTTAATTACGGGATAAACGGGAATAAAATCCATGGCGCCGAGGTCGTATTTCTCAGAAGGAATGGACAATGGCAACGGTGCAGAATTATATTCCTGTTTGAACATTTGGTCCACGTACCATGCACCTCCGGCAAGCATATAGTTTACCACGCGCACATCTGTACGAATTCCTTCCACCTCCTGGGCATACCAAAGCGGAAAAGTATCGTTATCCCCATTGGTAAACAAAA
>WFNG01000102.1 GCA_015488735.1 Bacteroidales bacterium
GGCGTTATTTACAGTAACAATAACCAGGTAAAACTTCTGGATCATGCAGGTAAATTTTCCGATTTCCAGTATCCCGGTAATTCTGTTTCCGGTATGGCGTATGATGGCCTTAACCAGTTATATGTTTCTCCCAAACCGCCTTTGGGAAATGGTTTTTATGAGCAATCCAGTCAGTGGGACCATTTTACAAGTAGCAACTCGCCACTTGCCAATGATAATGTTTTTAACATTAAAAACGACCCGAAATCTAATGTATATTTCCTGCACCAAAATGGTTTTACGATGAAAACAGCCAGTGGAAATTATTGGAACAACGAAACTTCTGATAACTTCCCGGCTCTTTCCGGACTGGTAACAACAGCCATTTATCCCGATAGTCTGGGAGCACTGGGCCTTGCCGGCGGACTATTACCTTATTCGTTCACAGAAAGTTATATTGTGGGTTATACTTCCCGGATGGTTTTGTCTGATGTGGTTGATTTGAATAAAAGCCCATTACGAACCAATGATGTAAGAGATGTAATTTTCCGTAACGGAAAAAAATATATCGCCACCCGGGGAGTTGGGGTTTGGGATATAGATAACCATTTGATAAAAGAATACAGAAGCGGATCAACGGTTTTAACAAACTTTATGGGAGCTATGGATGTGGATATTTTTGGCAGGATTTGGTGTGCTGATCAGTCTATTAGGAATGAGGGAAAACCGGGTGGTTTTGCTTTGATTGATCATGGTAAAGTAACAGAGATAAAAGGAGACAGTATTCTCGGGTTTCCCATTTCGGGTGTTGATGCCATTCAATGGGAAACAACTGCCACTTCACCGGATACAACAGGTGTTTTGTGGATTAGTTACTGGGGAAACCGGAAGGGAATAGCCTGGTACGATGGAAAAACATGGAGTATTTTTCCAGATACTACAGGAGCACCATTGGGTTTTACACAGTTTGTAAATGATGATAACGGTGTAAAATGGTTTGCCACCATGAGTGGCATTTTTTCCTATGATGGGAAGAAGCTGACCAGTTATTGGAATATTGCCCCTATCCACCAAGTTACCTGTGTGGCAAAAGATAAAGAGGGAAACCTGTGGTTTGGAGGAAAACCGGATGAACATTTGGGATGGAAAGGCGGACTGGCCAAATTCAATGGGAAAACATGGCAGGTTTATGATATAGACAACTCTCTTTTACCTGACAACTACGTTACTTCCATAGCCGTGGATACCACAGGCGTTATTTGGGCAGGTACACGAAATGGTGGAATCCTGAAAATGAAGTGGCCACATTCTCAAGTCATAAGCCAGAAGATTGATTCCCCGCTTGACAATGATTTTATCTGGAAAATTACGGTGGACAAAAGCACAAACGATGTCTGGATTTTGAAC
Organism: Bacteroidales bacterium; assembly: GCA_015488735.1. Classification (GTDB taxonomy): domain Bacteria; phylum Bacteroidota; class Bacteroidia; order Bacteroidales; family F082; genus Sulfidibacterium. The sequence goes on from WFNG01000102.1 coordinate 1,387, forward strand.
CATGATGCCGGAATATTTATTTTCAACGAAAAAGGAGTGATCCATACAGGTATAAAAGATAACCCCGACATTTCACAAAACCCGGGAGTTCTTCTTCAGCAGAATTATCCTAATCCTTTCAAAGGCAGTACTATCATTTCTTATTCCATTCCTGAAAGTAGTGGGACTGTGCATGTTGTTTTAAACATATTCAACTTACTGGGACAAAAAATAAATACACTGGTAAATACCACGCAACATCCAGGAAAATATGAGATTGCTTTCCGAAGTACAGGTTTAAATCCCGGTATTTATTTTTATCAAATCAATATGGGAAATTATTCGACAATCAGAAAAATGCTACTTACGAAATAAACACTTTTCTTATTCTCACTCTTAAATAGCTGCTTTAATTGCTTTCAATAAAACAGTTTTGGTTTTTACACCAACAAATTTCTTTACAATTTTACCCTCTTTAAAAATCAAAATTGTGGGGATATTACGAATGCCCAGTTCGGTAGCGACACGCTGGTTATGTTGCACATCCAGTTTGCATATTTTGGCCTGGTCGCTGATTTCTTCGGCAAGTTCACTAACCACCGGCCCTTGAATTTTACAGGGGGTACACCATTCAGCCCAAAAGTCAACAAGACTTACTCCTTTGGCAATCTGCTTTTTAAAAGTGGCATCGGTCAGGATAATGAGTTTGTCGCTCACCGGAGCTTTTGACATGGCCGCCACCATTTTATAACGGCGGTAAAATGTAAATACAATAACTAAGAAAAAAATACCGAAAATGATCCAGAAATACGTGTTCATTGAATTTGTTGTTTGATTTGATTTATTAAATACTCTTTACTTTGAATGCCCGGCATTTGCAGGACCGTTTTGCCCTCTTTCATCAAGATGAGAAAAGGAATATTGCGTACACCAAAACGGTCGGCCAGCAGGCGATTGTCGCTGACGTTTATCTTGCCGATTTTCAGTTTGTCGCCGAACAGGCCGGCCAGCTCTTCGTAAACTTTATCCTGAGCGGTGCAGGCGGTACACCATTCGGCCCAAAAGTCCACCAGCCACAAACCGTGGTTCATGTGTTTTTCCCAGTTCACGAAATTGATGTTGACAAAGCCTTTGTTCATGGCCGGCAAAGATAGAGTTTTTTCCATGTTTACCCTAAAGGGTGTGAGGAATTTTTAAAATTGGCTGCCAGAGCCGGCTAATTCCTATTTTGAGGCGCCAGACAAAATATTCAATCTTCTTCGCCTTTGCCCCAAAAAACACTATTATTTTTTAGACCAAACAGGTAAAATGCATTTCGGACTGCGATGTTGTAATATCTTTTCAAAGTCATTTAAACTTTCCTGCATGACTTTTGAATTTCCTTTGTGGCAGGTCAGGCATGTACCCACCAGAAGTATCTTCTCCTGCTCTTTTACAGAAAACGGTTTCACATTTTTACGCGTGGAGACCATGCCTGTTCTGTTTTGCAGAAAGCCGGTCCAGGCATCTTCGGGCAGTCCGTCATGCGGATTGTTTTCGTAAGCCGGATCAAAAGTCCATCTTCCCTGTCCGTTTTTTATCTGATATTTCAATAGTCCTTTCCCAAAACCCAAAGCCACAGAATTGTTATGGCAACTTTTACAGGAGCGGCCTTTTGAAGCTGTTGTATGTGGAGATGCAGGTGCAAAAAGCCGTCGGAAGAGTAAAGAATCATGCTTGTGGTGTGTATAACTCTGCCGGTCTATGGTAAGAATCATGCCCGGGATTACGGGGATAATCTCATTTTTGCCTTTGTTTTGGCGAATACCCAGAGCAGGCAGCTCTGCCAAATACTGTCCTGTATATTCCACCCAACTCCCTTTTTGCTCTTTGTTGGTGAGCATGTTGAATCCTCTTTCGTTTGGGTCATAAGCATTATGACATCCGATACAACTTGGCGCCCAGGCGCTGTGGCAGGCAGTGCAAGTTACATCTTTGTGTGCTGAGGCAAGGCAGACGGTGGCAGGTTTCCTTAACAGGAATATTTTTCCGCTGTTTTTTGTGGTGAGCCAGGCTGTATCTGACCTCACGGTAGTGTTTATCAGCGCATGATGTCTTTTGTGTGTTGTGAGATAATCGTGCCCGGTAATTTTCCCAAAACGCAAAGCAGCTATAGTCGCTGATTCCACATCCAACTCGCGGCTTGTGGTGGTGCGTGGTACACCGGGAAAATGACAATCTGTGCACTGCACATCTTCCTGATTTTCCTCGTGTTGGTAATGGTTACCATCGCCCATTAGCGCGTAAGAATTGTGGCAATCAATACATTCCATACCCAGTTTGTGATGAACATCTTCCGGCTCTTTTTTAAAGACACGCGTGCCTTCCACAAGACGATAATTTTCGCTGTCCGGTATTTGTTGAGCTAACAGCGACGTTTCGTGCCAGCCTTCAAAGTTTGTGGAGATTCTTCCCGAACGGCTGTGGCAACCAAAACAGTGGTTATCGCTCACATTCAAATCAATGGAAGGATGATAATGGAGAAAAGCAGTATCGTTCCTGTCCTTTTGATGTGCTGCTATAGCTCTGGAAGCTCGATTGTTATAATTCAGGTGACACGCCAGACAACCGCCTCCTCGGCTCTTTTCAGTTACCGGTCCGAGAATGGTTTTCGGATTGCCCAAATGACACCGGATACACAAATTTTTCAAATGCTCATCGGCTGCAGAATGTTTTAAATGATGTATATTGGTGAGTAGGTCAGGATTGATTTGTTCTCCAAAAACGGTCCTGTCAACACTAATCATTCCACTGAGTGTTGTCATCAGACTGGTATTGATACGATGGCTTATGGCAGGATGACAACCTGCGGTACCGCAACTTTGTTGTGTGTTGCTGAGGTTTCCCGGTATGAGTATCATGTTTTCGTGTGCCTGATTTTTATTCGTGGCAAACGGGTTCCCCCCATGACAAGAGAAACATCCGATAACTTTTGGATTATGTGCTTTTGTAAAACCGTGTACCTTATTATGACAAACCACACAACTCTCCTTTTTCCCCTGAATGAGGGGCGTTTCTGCAGCTTGTGCAAAAGAAAAACCCGGATGAAAATCAACGCGTTCTGTCTTGAAATTATTCATCACACTGTAGTGATAGTTTTTTTGTCCCGGAGCTATCCACTGCCAATGCTCTCCCCTGAAAAACAATCCGATAACGGTAAGTAAAAGATAAAGAACCGTGAAAATAAATAAAGTACGTTTACTGAAAAAAGATAGTGTTATTTTACCGGAATTAGCAAAATAAACCAAAACAAGCAGAAATAAAATCCAGAGAAGCGCCCATTCGGGATGGCTAAGCCAGTGTAGCATTTCCTGAAATCCTACAAAATACCAGGGACCTTTTACTGTCGGATTCAGGTTGTCGTGCAGCGGAGCAGAAAACAGCCAGCTGACCAAAGCAAGAACCAAAAAGGCAGCCACAAAGTCGCTGGCTTTTGGCCAGAATTTTCTGCTGTGTTCTATAATGATTACAGCAAGAAAAATGGTGAATGTGGCAATGTGGTGTACATAAATCAACTGAAAGCTACCTTCTTTTCCAAGCAGAGAGGCAGAAAGAAATTTCCCGAAAACAGGAATTCCTGTTGTCAGACTTCCCAGTATTTGCCTGGCTTGCAGGCTGTCAGCATCTCCTTTTAGGAGAAAGCCGGTGAGCATGGCCATAAAAATAACCAGAACTCCCAGACTTAACCGGAATCCTATCCCCGGCTTCAAACCTGTTTCGCGTTGTTTTCTGTAATGATCATACATGTGCAACAGGCTGAATATCAGAAAAAACTGCGCACTCCAGTAGTGCATGTTCCTGATAAATGAGGCCCACGGGTTCATAACCATCAGGGTGCTGATAGAAGCGTAAGGTTTGTTTACATTAAACGGAACAGCAAGTAAAATACCTGTAATCAACACATACACGAACAGTGCCAGGCTAATCTGGCCGTAGGTTGTTTTGAAGCGAATATTTTCTGCCGGTTGTTTCATGAAGATGTGGGTTGGACGATAATCCGCCGGTCGTTATTGTCTTCTTTAAAGGGGTAAGAATGTAATGGCTTGTATGCCGGTCCTTTTACGGCATTTCCCTTCAGGTCGAATTCAGATCCATGGCACGGACAAATCAGCTTCCCGTTTTCCTCCTTATTAATAATACAACCCAAATGTGTGCAATGTGACGAAAGTACTTTTATATTGTGGTTTTGGTTTATCACCAGATAATCCCTGTAAAAAGAAACAATTTTACGGGTTAAAGGGAATACGATCTTTTTACGGGAAGCGACCAGTAGCGCGTTTTCCATCATTTTATCCCAGAAATAAACCAGCGAAACACCAATTCCCGTAGCGAGGAGTTGAAGGAATTTTCTCCGGCTGAATCTTTTTAAAGTCAAGGATTATAGTTTTAGGCGAAAATACGAAAATGCTTTTTCCCCGGCAGAAAGAAATTGTAAAAAGATAACAGACAGATGTTATTTTGTTACAATCCCTAATTACTCCAATGCTCGTTTTATCTGCTCATAACAATCATGATGTGTTAACACTGTAATTTATAAAGTTTTTATCTTATTCCTATTCAGGAAATTTGTATTTTGCCCTTTGTAAACACGATAAACGAATTGTTATGAAAGATCCTGCTTTTTCAGGCTATGCCTGTTTTTCTCAAAAGTTAAAGGTGGCCAGATTCTCGGGCGCCGATTTAAACAACCTGATAGTATTGGAATCAGACCCGGAACAGGGGTATTTTTTTAGAGGAAACCTTCCGGAACAAACAAAAAATATCAATGATCATCACTTGTACCTCGTTGTGCGTAAAACGATTCCATGTTTTCAGGACAGAATTATTCGTCATGCACATTACATCGAAAATGAATTAAAGCTCAATCTTCATATTTCTCCGGGACAAATGACTTTTGAAAACGAAGCTCATTCCTGTGTGCGCATACGTGTGAGCGAGCTGGGTCTGCTGCAGGATTTTATTGATGACTTGGAAGAAATGGGAATAGAATTCTTTTATGGCAGGCGGTTCAGGCATTTTCAGCCTTATGAAAGTTTTGTTCAGTTCAAAAAATATATCAATCTGGAGAAACTGGATGAAGGAGTCTATCGTAACATGGATGATAATAATTCTCATTTTGTGGAAATACCTTCCGATATTGATTATTCACTTTTTGAGACTATGATTACAGATATAAAAAATAATTGTGAGCTTAATATGTTCAATACGGCTTTGGTTTATTTTCATTTAAAAGACAAGATACTGAATATGGCTGCCCTTTATTCGCGCGAGTGCAATGAGGAACGGTTACCTATGCTGGTTGAGTTTCTGGACAAAGAAATAAAACGATTACAAAAAGGATAAAAGCGCACAAAAAGTATGTTACCTCAACAATATGAAAATATTAATTCTCCATTTTTTTCTTATGATTTAGAGCGAGAATAAATTACTTTTTTTACATATGTTCTAATTGTATTCTGGTCGGAATCCGTATAATCCGCAGTAGTGCAATTTATTACGCATGCGTAATAAATAAACTTATGCGTTCTATTTAAATATAATACAAATAACTGATTGAATTAGATTTATGGAGTAAGTTTATATAGATTTGCATATTATTCTTGAAAAGAGATAACCTATGAAAAAGTTTTTCGAAATTATCCTGATTGTGATTGTCCCCTGGATTATTATCTTTTGGATTGTTTTCACTTATAATGGTGACAAAGACAGGGACTATTATTCTGAAAAGAAAATTGAAATAAAGCATGATTCCGTTCCCGTGGATCACTCAAAATTTGCTGTTTTACAACAGAAATTTAAAACACCGCAGGATATGACAAAGGCATGCCTGAGTTGTCATAACGGACGTGGAAAAGAGTTCATGAAAACGCCCCACTGGTTGTGGCTGCAAAAAGACACAATTCCAGGAAGGGGTGTATTTGACTTGGGGAAAAGAGATTTGCTGAATGATTTTTGCATTGGTATAAATTCCAACGAGAATCTTTGCTCCATGTGCCATGCCGGTTATGGTTATTCCAACAAAGATTTTGATTTTCATAACCAGAACAACATCGATTGTGTAGTCTGTCATGACAATACGGGAACTTATCATAAATCCAATCCCTGTTTGGGGCCCGATAATCCAAAAGCCGGACTGCCTGCGCTGGGTGTAAACCTGAATTATGTTGCACAGCATGTGGGGCAACCGCGAAAAAGCAATTGTGGTCAATGTCACTTTACAGGTGGCGGCGGAAATAACGTGAAACATGGTGATCTGGAAATGGGCCTTCTGCATTGTACCCGCAATTTTGATGTGCACATGGCTTCCAAAGGAAAAGATGCTGAAAATTTGCGTTGCCAGGATTGTCATAAAACGGAGAACCATAACATTACAGGCCATTTATATACGGTTGCTTCTTCGGCACACAACCGGGCAACCTGCGTGGAATGTCATACCGACAAACCGCATAAAAGCAAATTGCTGAATGACCATTTTAAGACCATTGCTTGTCAAACATGTCATATTCCTGTTTATGCCAAAGGTTTTCATACTAAAATTATCTGGGATTGGTCAACAGCTACTAAAATGGGTAAGAACGGAAAACCCATATTTGATAAAGATCTTCCGGGCAACACTTATACTTATTATGGGAAAACCTATAAAAATGTGGAAATTCAATATGATTCCCGCCATGGGACGGCAGTTTTTCAAAAAGATGTAAAACCCGAATATGTATGGTTTAACGGAACAGCCAACCACCATATGCTTCGTGATAAGGTTAAGGATACAACACAACCCCTTATTTTGAATCCATTGTTCGGTTCTTATCATGATAATGTGGACCCGCGAGACCCGGAGCATCCCTCTAAAATATGGCCCGTAAAAGTTATGCGTGGAAAACAACCTTATGACCCGGTAAATATGCTTCTGATTCAACCATACCTTGCCGGTAAGATTAAAGGTAGTGGTGCACTTTGGGCTGATTATAACTGGAATGCTTCATTTAAACACGGAATGAAATATATCGGACTTCCCTATAGCGGACATTATGCCTTTATGAGAACGGAAACTATTTGGCCACTCAATCACGAAGTTTCACCTTCAGATAAAGCTTTGCAATGTGCCGATTGTCATAACTCGAAAGACAGCAGGCTGAAAAACCTTACAGGCTTCTACCTTCCGGGTAGAGACCATAGTTCGCTATTGGATAATGCAGGTTTGATTTTTATTATTCTTGTCTTAGTGGGAGTAAGTATTCACGGTATTTTAAGGATAATTAGCAACAAGAAAAAATAATTAAAAAATTCTTTGACTATGAAAAGAGTATTAATTTATAAACGATACGAACGATTCTGGCACTGGACACAAGCTGCTTTGATTTTGTTGCTGGCCTTAACCGGATTTGAAGTCCATGGCGTATACCATCTGTTTGGATATGAAAACGCAGTTCTTTTTCACCGTAATCTGGCATGGGCTTTTATTATACTGATAATTTTTACCCAGTTTTGGAATCTGACAACAGGAGAATGGCATCAGTATGTACCTTCTACAAAATTATTGAAGGCTCAGATAGAATATTATATTACCGGTATCTTTCGTCATGCCCCTCATCCGACACGAAAAACAGTTTATAATAAATTCAACCCACTGCAAAGGCTTACCTATCTGGGACTCAGGGTTCTAATAATACCCGTTGTTGTCCTGAGCGGCTTGGTTTATATGTATTATGTTTATCTTTCAAGTAATGGTGTTGTCCACAATCTGGGGACTGTTGCTTATATTCATGTTGCCGGTGCTTTTCTTTTGTTGGGCTTTGTTATTGGCCATGTTTATCTGACCACCACAGGCCACAAACCGCTTTCTGCCATTAAAGCAATGCTCACCGGCTGGGAAGAGATGTCGGATGAAGATGCTGAGATTGCCCTTGAAGAAAATCTGAAAGTGGCTTTAATAGAAAGTCGTAAAGGTATCAGCGGACAAGGTACTATTGAAAAAGAAGGTATGTTTGATACTGCTTTTGAAGATGTGGTCGAAAAATTGGGAATCGATACGGCATCAACCCGGTTGCGCGAAAAACTAATTAAATCCAACGTGGGATATTTTAGAATTAACAAAGATGGCTTTTACGATGAGGTTAATGATGTATGGCTAAGTTTGTACAAATGTATGGACAAGAAAAAGGTAATAGGTTCACACGTTGGCCTCGACAGAACCCCCGAAGGTAAAAAAGCGATAATACAGCTTGTAAATAAAGTCTTATCAGGAAAAACCATCAGTGGCGAACGGGTAGAACGTGTTTGTAAAGATGGGTCCATCGGCTATCATACTGTTTCAGCGGCTCCTTATAGAGATAAAGATGGTAACATAGCCGGGCTGGAAGGATTTATTATTGATATTACACCCCAGGTGGAAGCTGAGAAGGCACTGAAATTGAAGATTGCTGACGGACACAAGGGAGACGCATTTTATAAACTTATGGCTGCTTCAAAGGATGTGGGATATTTCCGTATTGATAAAGATGGCTTTTATCAGGAAGTGAACGATGTTTGGTTGAAACTGTATAAATATACTGCAAAGAACGATATTATCGGTAAACATTATTCGTTGAGTCGTACAAAAGAAGATTTCGTTGCTTTGCAGAAATCAGTAAACCGTGTATTAAAAGGGGAAACCATTCCTTTCGGTATTACCCGCCGTTACTGTAAAGACGGTACCATTGGCTATCACCAAATTACCATGACGCCCGTTTATGATGGAAACAATATTGTCGGTTTTGAAGGCTTTATTGTTGATAAAACAGATAACAAACTGGCTGAAGAAGAACTAAAAGAAAGCGGTTCAGTATAGATATAGCATTTATAAATCAGTGAGTTTAAAAAGTCCTGTGATAAACACAGGACTTTTTTTTGTAAAGAGCTATCCCAACGTGAGTGTAAACCATGAAAATCATGCCTACCCGCTTTGACTTAACTTTTTTAATCGTTCTAAATCTAATATTTCAAAATTCTTTCCGTTAACGTGTATTGTTTTTATGTCTGAAAGATCTTTAATGGCGCGTGTAACACTTTCGCGCGTAGTACAGACGAGGGCCGCCAGGTCGCCTCGCGAAAGAGGAATTGAAAAAGACAAAGAATTACAATTGATTTCTTCTGAAAAAAACAATATGATATCAGCAATACGACCGTTAATTTGTTTTTGATGAATATTTACAAAGCGATCAAAATAGGTCAATTCCTCACGGCACAGAAAAACTAACAACTCATTGGCAAATTGATTGTTTCGGTTGATCAACTCTTTGAAGGACATATTATCAATAAAACAAACCACACTTTTTTCTAATGCCGTAACCGAAAAGTGATTAATCTTTTCAAACAAGATGGTTTGTAAACCTAAATAATTCCCAGGCTTAACAATCTTTAAAATTTGGTCAATTCCCTTTACTCCTTTTTTGCTAACCATGGCTAATCCTGATTTCAGGTAAGCAATATGTGAGGAGAGCATACCTTCTTTAATGATGCTTTCCCGCGGATTGTAAGTTGTTTCAGCACAACTTTCCATCAAAATTCTTAGTTCTTTCGGATTGAGTGTATTTACCGCTTTCGAACGTATGATACAGGTTTTACAGTTTTGCATTGTACAAAGTTAATAAAACATGAGAATTTATCATCTTTTCGTGATATATGTTACTAAATTAAGAGAAATATATCAATATTTGGTGACAAGAATGATATAAATAAATCAATCATCTTTCTCAAAGAAACAGATGAACAATCACCAACTTAAATTACTTTTATTGAGGTACTTATCGTATTTTTGTATTAAATAGAATAATATCATGGAAGCTAAATTAAATAAAGATCCGGAAGTAAAATTTAAAGTTGCGTACAAAGAAATTTTACTGTTCTCCTTTATAGGTTTTCTTGTTTATTTGTCGGTTATTGTATCAGGATACATTGCCTATCTTTTAGATCTTTCTTCCCAAGAATTTAATTCTGTCTTTTGGGGAGTAGCCATTATAGGTATCTTATCTTTTGCTGTATGCTCTTATTTAACTTGTTTCAAAAGAAAGAAAAGATAAACAGGGACAGTAGCTTTTTTTAAGAAAGCATGTTAATTATCCGGAAATAAGATTTCTGCAAGATTTTTTTGCCAAATACAATCATTCCTCTGGTGTTTTTTTTATTCATTTTACGAAATAGTTTTTAGGATAAATTATGTATATTTTTGCTGCTGGCAGGCTCATATATGCGTATTTTTGCACTGTTTTATGTGAATAGTTATTAATAAAATTTACTAAGATTATGAAAAAATATGATGTGATAGTTATTGGTGCCGGACCTGCCGGATTGGTTACGGGTATAACGGTAAAAAAATATTATTCTGAAAAATCTGTTTTAATTTTAACACAGGAAAAAGGTGGTTTGGTACCCTGTGGTATTCCCTACATTTTCAATAAACTCAATTCGGTAGACGCAGACCGTATGGGGCCAAAGTCATTCGTTGATTTGGGCGGAGAAGTGATTGTAGATACTGCAACAGATGTTAACATGGATCACAAAGTAGTTTATGGAAAATCGGGAGATACATACGGGTATGAAAAATTGGTTTTTGCCACCGGATCGCAACCTGCTAAAGCCTTTTTTATAAAAGGTCATGATCTGGAAAATGTCTTTTATATCAGGAAAAGCTATCAATATATTCAGGACTTATATATTCAGCTTCAGGATAAACAGAATATTGTTATCGTTGGTGGAGGTTTTATTGGTGCCGAAGTAGCGGAGCAACTGGCTGTTGATGAGAAGAAGAATGTAACACTTATTGAAAGTGAATCGCAATGCTTTTCCAAAGCTTTTTCAAAAGAGCTGAGTAAAATTGCCACGGAGCAGTTAAGACATACCCACGTAAATGTTCTCACCTCTTCATTGGTGAAGGAGATCAGAGGAGCCAAAAATAAGGTTGAAAAGGTGCTGTTACAAAGTGGGGAAGAAATTCCTGCCGATGCCGTTATTTTGTCGGTAGGCTATAAATCTAACACTGAACTGGCCGTAAAAGCCGGCTTACCATTAAACGTGATGGGGGCTATAAAAGTGGACAGCTACGAACGTACTTCGGTAAAGGATGTATGTGCTGTTGGTGATTGTTCCCAGACCATTGGGTTCCTTACGGGACGCAGCGACCATATTATGTTGGCTTCTACCGCTACGGCAGAAGCCCGTGTTTTGGGATTTAACTTGTTTGGTATCAAAATAAAAAAGAACTTCAAGGGAACCATTGCTGTTTTTTCAACCCAAATTAACGGATTTACCATGGCTTCCGCCGGAATCAATGAGAATACAGGAAAAGATGCAAATGTTGATTTTCTCACCGCAGAATATACCGATATTGACAGGCATCCGGGGACTATTCCCGGAGCCAGCCCATTAACAGTCCGTTTGAATTTCTCTCCTTGCGATGGTGCTATTCTTGGCGCTGAAGTGTGGGGAAGCTCTTCAGCTGCCGAAATTATCAATACTTTGAGCCTTGCCATCCAGAAATATACCACGGTATTCGAGTTGATATCGTTTCAAATTGGTACTCATCCCTTACTTACCGGAGCACCAACCAAGCCGGTTATCATTAAAGCTGCAGAAATAGCTATCGGCATGCTAAGAAATGTGGGGAAATAATAATTTTGCCCTATTAACCTGAGTTCGATATAAGACTGTATCCAAACAGGATACAGCCTTTGTCGTTTTATAGATGTTTCTTTTTCAGCTTTTGCTTTTATTTTTATCTCCAAAAGCGGCAAGTCCCCCCAGAGAAGTCTCTTTATAAAGGCTGGGTAAATCTTTCCCGGTTTGCTTCATAACTTTGGTAACCACGTCAAAGCTAATAAAATGGTTGCCATCAGATAAAATAGAATAACGGGCTGCATCAAAAGCCCTGGCCGCTGCATGTACATTCCGCTCGATGCAGGGAATCTGAACCAGTCCGTTCACCGGGTCACAGGTGAGGCCCAGATGATGCTCAAGGCCCATCTCTGCTGCATATTCTATCTGTGCGGGTGTTCCTCCGCCCAACTGGGTAGCCGCTGCGGCAGCCATTGCACAAGCTGTTCCCACTTCTCCCTGGCATCCTACTTCTGCACCGGAAATAGAAGCATTGAATTTTACAATGTTTCCCACCAGCCCGGCAGTGGCCAGCGCTCTGATAATTTTATCATCGGCAATCTTAAAATGCTCCTGGCTTATTTTCAGGACAGCTGGCAGAATACCGGCAGAACCACAGGTAGGAGCGGTAACCACTTTTCCACCCGATGCGTTTTCTTCGGCTACAGCCAATGCGTAAGCGAAAATTCTACTGGTTGTTTTAGCGTAATCTTTTAATCCAACCGACCGGGCGTAATAGGCAGCAGCTTTACGCTGCAATTTTAATCCGCCAGGAAGAAGTCCTTCATGTTTTAATCCGTTTTCAATGGCTTTTTGCATGACGTCCCACACATTTGCCAAATGTTCTTTTATTTTTTCGCCTTCTGTTTCAAAAACAAGTTCCCATAATGTTTTCCCTGTATTTTTATAATAATTCAACACATCCTGCATGTTCTTTTGCCGGTATATCAACTCGCTTTTTCTGTTTTTGTTTCTGTCATCCACAATTTTACCACCTCCAATACTGTAAACCAGCCATTTGTCGGATGGGCTGCCGGGGTCTGTTACTTCAAATTCCAATGCGTTGGGATGGAAAGGTTTTGTTTCGTTCTTTTTCCATATAATTTCAGTTGTGGCCGGTTGTAACTCATTTACCACAGAAACATCAGTCAAATGTCCTTTTCCGGTTAATGCCAGACTTCCATACAATGTAACCCTAAATGATTTTGCTTCCGGATGCCGGCCCCTGTAAATTTTTGCCGCACGTACCGGCCCCATAGTATGGCTGCTGGATGGCCCTCTGCCTATTTTGAATATCTCTTTTATTGATTCCATTGTTCTCCTTTTCTATAAATTATTAATGTTGCAAAGAATTTCAAAAGTAGCTAAAAAAGGAGACGTAAAATCCCATCTTGCAGAATTTCAAAAATATCCATATCTTTGCCTAAACAGCTGAAAAGCCAACTTCATATTTAATTATTCTATGAAAAAACCCCTTTTTCTTTTCTGCTTCTTTCTCTTGTTGAGCAGCATAGTATTGGCCCAGCATCATGATTCGGTTAATCAGAAACGTGTCAGGCCCAAAGTTGGGCTGGTACTGAGTGGTGGTGGCGCAAAAGGTTTTGCATACATCGGACTGCTCAAAGTATTGCAGGAGGTCAACCTGCATATTGATTACATTGGAGGTACCAGCATAGGTAGTATTATTGCTGCTATGTATGCCGTAGGCTATTCTCCCGAATCCATCTCAAAAATTATTCGCGAGCAGAACTGGAATGCATTAATGACCGATAAAATCAGCAGAAGGTATATTAATTTTGAAGATAAGGTATATGCTGAAAATTACATTATCAGCCTTCCGTTGAAAAAAAAATCGGTGGGACTTAGGGAAGCTCTTTATGAGGGACAACAGGTAAACCTGCTTTTGAATCACGTATTAAATACTGACTACAGTATTCGGGATTTTAAAAAACTGCCTATTCCCTTTCTGTGTGTTGGAACAAACTTGCTTACGGGGAGTGCAGTAGAACTTACAAACGGTTATCTTCCTATGGCCGTACGTGCCAGCATGTCTATCCCCGGTTATTTTACACCGACTCATTATCAGGGCAAATACCTGGTGGACGGCGGTGTGGTAAACAATTTCCCCGTAATGGATGTTAAAAAAATGGGAGCTCAGCTGATTATAGGCGGAAATGTGCAACAGGGGCTGACAAAAAACATCAAAAAATTGAACACATTTACCAAAATACTGGACCAGGTCATCTCGTTCAACAGAGTACGAGCCAACAAACAAGCCTATAAAAACACTAACCTGCTTATTAACATTAAAATGAATTATGGCATGATGGATTTTACCCGGTACGATTCTATCATTGCCATAGGTGAACGGGCAGCAAGGGCACATTATGCTGAGCTGAAAGCGCTTGCCGATTCGCTAAATGCTATAAAATTTATTCCGGCCAACACATGCAATGCCAAGCCCATTGATTCACTTTATATTAACGATGTTGAAATACAGGGACTAAAAACGCTGAAATCTAAATTTATTGGTCATATTTTCAGAAATATTGTCCACAAAAGAATTAGCCTTAAAGAACTTGAAGATAAAATAACCTATACTTATGGAACCAATTATTTTGATCATGTCTTTTACGAATTGCAGGGCCAAAATAACAGCGACAGCGTTCGTCTTGTTTTAAAGCTGAAGGAGAAAAGCCTGGGGACTATCCGGGCTGCTGTTCACTACGATAATGACTATTCGGGAAGCATTCTGGTGGGAGCAACTTTCCGAAATCTCCTCAGGGGCACTAAATTGTATACCGATGCTGTACTGGGGCCAAATCCGAGGGGTCGTGCTTTGTTTTTAGTCGACAATGGCCGCTCTCCGGGGCTGGGTATTAAAATTGACATGTTTAGCTTCGGGTACAACACCTACAATGGAGAAGTGAAAACAGACAAAGTGACGTTTACCAATTTTTCGGGTTCTGTATTTATGAACTCTACAATCAAAAATATTTATAATTTCAGGGCGGGATTTGAATATCAATACCTGAAATTCAGGCTTCAGTATGATACTACCGGAATCTCAGAACTTATTGATAATTTCAATGGTTATGGTAATATCTTTGTTTCTTTCCGTTCGGATACATACGATAACCGCCTCTATCCTCACAACGGTTTTCAAACTACATTGGTAGCCAAATATGTTTTCCCAATATCCAAAGGATGGGTGCGCGATATATTTGGTCCGACAATTATTACTTATTTTAAATATGACCAGGCCATCCCTCTGGGGCGTAAGTTTACTTTACGCTCCGGTGTTTTTCTCGGTGCTACCTTTAAAAGTGATAAGTTGCCGCCATTACAGGATTATTTTACTTTTGGTGGACTAAACACCGCTAATTATATCGAAAATTATCAGGATTTCACGGGGGTTAAGTTCAGCCAGCAAGGCGGATCATATGCTGCCATTCTGAAACTGAAGCTTCAGTTTCAGGTTGCCAAAAAAAATTACCTTTTGTTTAGATGCGATATGGGTAGCAACAGCGCCACTATGGCTAACCTTTTTAAAAAGAATACATTCATGTTGGGTTATGGTATCACATATAGCTATGATAGTTTTATAGGGCCGTTGGAGATTACCTTTATGAGTTCAAACAAAAGGCAAAACCTTCAGGCTTTTGTAAATATTGGATATTGGTTTTAACAGACTTTATACTTTGAAAAAATCTCAAAGAGGCACTCAGGTTATTGAGCTAATATCAAAGTTTTGCACTGAAAACTCCGGCATTCTTTGTCAAGGTATTGAAAAGTAATAATTTTATTAAACAGTCAGGATATTTTTCTTTGCCATTGCTGTTTCTTTTGTCAGAATGACGTATTTTCAATAACGTGTGATTTACATCACATTGTATTGAAAGAAACTTCACAGACATTTTATTGATATGTAGTAATTAATGAATTACTTTTGTTTCGTTAAATAAATAACAATTTAAAATTAAGTGAAAATGGAAAACAAAAAATTAACATTAGCACTGTTTTCAGGCAGTGTGGACAAACTCACTGCTGCCGGCGTTATATTGGGAGGTGCTGCCGCCGACGATATGGACGTTGAAATTTATGTCCTTTTGCAGGCTGCTTTTGCTTTTAAAAAGGAAAATGCAATGGTTAACGAGCGTGTAGCTGAAATTACTGACAAACAAGATGAGTTTCTGGCATCCCTCAGGAGGCTGGAAACACCACACTGGACAGAAGCCTTTCGCACTGCCAAAGAGATGACAAATGTCAAAATTCATATTTGCGGCTTTGCCGGCAAAGTATGGAAAGGCTACAAACTTGATGACTTTATTGACCTTGCCGATGATATTTGCGGTATTAGTGAATACATGACTTCTGCAGCAGAGGCCGATATTAGTCTCTTTATATAGGCAGGTCAATACATAACGTTATTAAGCCATGTTTGAATTTTTTGCCGGGAAATTAAAATTGTAAAATAATTTCGTTTTCCGCAAGGGGATTACGGAAGAATATCGTTTTATGGAGCCTTTTCTATCCCTTCTCACTGATTTCAATGAGCATGGGTTTGTTTAGAATTCGAATCTTTTTTTCATGGATTTGAATAATATTCTCATTTGCCAGGTCCGAAAAGAAGCGGCTGACAGTTTCACGGCTGGTATATATCAAATCAGCCATTTCGTACCGGGTTAATGGCAAAATAAATTCATCAGATTTATAAAACTCATTTGAAAAAAGGAGTAAACTCTTTGCCAAACGTCCATATACCTGGGTTTGAACCAGGTTTATATATCTGTTAAACTGATCTAATTCACTCTTGCAAAGTTCAAGGATAATGTCATATGAAAATTCCTTGTTTGATTCGAGTAATCCTCTGAAGGCTTTTATGTCTATAAAACAGGCTGTTGTTTTTTCCAGAGCCACTGCCGAATAATGATTTATTTTATCACCCATAGTAGTAGGCAGTCCGAGATAACAGGGTGCTTTTTTTAATTTTAGTATTTGTGAGCGTTGCGGGCCTTTGATGATTAGTTTTACCATCCCCTTTTTCAGATAAATAATATTCGAAGATAAGGCGTCCTGTTTAAAAATGACTTCCTTTTTCTCAAATTCTGCTTCCACACTGTTTTTCCCTAGTAGTATTAATTCAGCTAGATCAAGTTTTCTTGTTGGTAACGACTTAAATATACAGTTTGAACAACTATTGTTTTCCATCTTCATCGTGTGTTATCACAAATAAGACACAAAAGTACAATTTTTGTGATGCATATCACATATTATTGAAAGCAACTTCACGATTATTTTTGGACAAAATAGAGATACATCCTGTACTTTTGACCTAGTTAAATATTTTGAATACAGTAATTAATATCTTTTTTTATTAAGATAAAAATTAAAAAAAATATTATGAATGAAGAAAATGAAAAACTAGTTATTATCATTACAACAGGACCTGATAATCAGGAAAAAGCTACCTTACCTTTTGTAATGGCAACTGCTGCTCAGGCGATGGATATAGAAGTAACAATAATTTTGCAAGGTGCTGCTGTTGCATTGGCAAAAAAAGGAGGATGTGCCGAAAATGTACATAGTCCCGGTTTAATGCCTTTAAAAGAACTAATGGATACTTTTCTGGAGTTGGAAGGAAAACTATTGTTGTGCTCTCCATGCATCAATGAGAGACAGATAAAGGAATCAGAGTTAATTGAAGGTTCTGAAATTGGTGCTGCGGGCAGCGTAATAACCGAAGTTATGGAAGCCAAAGCCGTACTGAATTATTAATAAATACACTGCTCTTGGGGTAGTTATACTGATTTAACAGATTATTTAATATACAAAATAGAAACATTAAAATGGAACCGGACATTGAACAAAAAATAAAAGAAATGCAATCTCAAATTAGTGAGTTGCAAGGCAGGGTTACTGATATTGAAGGAACCCACAAAGACCAATTGGCAATGATTGTAATGTCTGGCGATATGGACAAGATTTTGGCAACAATGGTTGTTGCAGTTGGTGCAGCCGCAATGGATACCGAAGTGAAATTGTTTTTCACTTTTTGGAGTATTGCTGCTCTGAGAGATCCCAAAAAGAAAGTAACAGGAAAAAGTTCCATTGCAAAAATGTTTGGGAGAATGCTTCCCGCAGGAAGAAATAACCTCAAGCTTTCAAAAATGAATATGGGTGGATATGGCCCAAAGATGATTAAAAAGTTGATGAAGAAACAAAAAGTCTTTTCATTGGACGAATTTTTTGAACAGGCAGCGGAGCTGGATATTGAGATAGTTATTTGCGAAATGTCCATGGATTTAATGGGCTTTAAAAAAGAAGAAATAATAGATTATCCTAATTTAGGTTACGGCGGGGTTGCAACATTTCTCGCTGATGCCAACGAAAGCAGAATTCAATTATTTATTTAGAAAATAAATAAAATTATAAACATTTAAAGATTAAGATCATGAACGACGAAGAATTGAAAGCAATTGAAGTAGCAAAATCGGTAGATGCACGTGGAACATCATGCCCCGGTCCGTTATTGGCAGCAAAAAAAGCCATTGGACAAATTGACAAAGGTCAGGTAATGGAAGTATTATCTGCTGACGAAGGAACAAGAAAAGATATTCCAAAATGGTGTAACAAGAAAGGTTTTGAATATCTGGGAACACTTGAAGAGTCCGGTTTTTATAAAATCTTTTTAAGAAAATAAAAATGGCAGGCGGAAAAGTAAATAATAGCCCGAAAATTTTGGTGTTTTCCACCGAAAAGATCTCTGATCCGGCTATTGATATGGCGGGCCTGTTAAAGTTACACTATCCGCCAACAGTTTACACTATTCCCGTGCCCTGCTCAAGTACCATCAAACCCCGGTGGATTATGCATGCCCTTGAGCAGGGTTTCGATGGTGTCTTTATTGCGGCTGACGGAACGGATTGCCCTTATGGCGAATCCTGTACCGATAAAACCGGAGAACTTGTCAGGGTTACTATGGAAGAGATGAAAAAGAAAGGCATGGATCCGGCAAGACTGAAAATGGCAGCCATTTGTTCTGTATGCAGTGAGCCATTTGTAAACCATGTGAAAAGTTTTGCAGAATATTTAAGTAAATCCTCAAATTAATGAATATGCAGGAACAAATGAAAACATTAGACTACGATGTTCTTGTGGTTGGTGGCGGTATCGCTGGTGGTGAATCAGCTTTGAACCTCGCAAATATCGGTTACAAAGTTCTGATTGTGGAAAAAGAACTTTCCATTGGCGGAAAAATGATTTTGCTGAGTAAGGTATTTCCCACACTTGATTGTGCCGCTTGTATTACCACCCCAAAGGTTTCAGAAATTGCAAGACACCCGAATATCACAGTGTTTACAGGTGCCGAACCGTTGAAGATAACCAAAAAAGGAGAACATCGTTTTGAAGCCGTCGTTTTACAAAATCCACGTTATGTGGATGTTGAAGCATGTACGGGTTGCCAGTTGTGTGAAGAAGCCTGCCCTGTCAGTGTTACTGATGAATTTCAGTTTGGCCTGATTGGACGTAAAGCCGCTTTTATTCCATTTAGTATTGCCAGCCCGCGTGTAGCTGCCATCGATATTGAAAATTGTATTTTATGTGGTGCGTGTGAAAGGGCCTGCCCTCCGGATTGTATTGATTTCACGCAAACCGAACAAAAATATCTGGTGAAAGCAAAGGCTGTGGTAACGGCTACGGGATTTAAATTATTTGATCCGTTAAAAATCCCACGTTATGGTTATGATAAATTTGATAATGTAATAACATCCATGCAAATGGAGCGGGAACTGGCACCGACCAGACCTTTTAATACTGTTTTAAGGCCCGGCGATGGCAAAATGCCCGATAATATTGCTTATGTGCTGTGTACCGGTTCACGTGATAAATCTGTGGGAAATCCTATATGCTCGCAGGTCTGTTGCATGTACTCTATCAAACAGGCGCAACTGCTTATGGGCTCTTTACCAATGGCTGATATTACTATTTATTACCTTCATATCCGGGCATTTGGTAAAGGATTTAACGAATTTTACGCTCAGGCTCAGGATATGGGAGTAGAGTTTATTAAAGGAAAAGTTGGGAAAATTACCGAAAAAGATAACGGTAACCTGATTTTACGTTACGAAGACATTGAAGCCGGTATTGTAAAAGAAGCCGAACATGATATGGTCGTCCTTTCCGTAGGCGTTTTGCCTAATCGGGGAATTGATGAGGTTTTTGATAATGAGACACTCAAACTGGATCCTTTTCATTTTATTAATCAATCGGATATTTTAGCAAGTCCTGCAAAAACCAGTATTGATGGTGTATTTGTGGCCGGAACAGCTTCCGGACCTATGGATATTCCCGACTCAATCTTGTCTGGAGGTGCTGCGTCTGCTGAAACAACAAGTTATTTAAGGAGGGAGGAATCAATATGAAAAAGAAAATAGGCGTATATGTCTGTCATTGTGGCGGAAATATTTCTGACTATGTAGACGTGGAACGTGTGCGTGCAGCTGTGGAGAAAGAAGACGGTGTTTTTCTAGCAAAAACTACCATGTTTGCCTGTGCAGATTCCAACCAAAAAGAAATGGTGAACGACATCAAGGAGATGAATCTGGATGGCGTTGTTGTTGCTTCCTGTTCACCTAAATTACATTTGCTTACATTCCGGGCTGTTTCAGAACGTGCCGGCCTCAATAAGTATAATTATGTTCATGCTAATATTCGTGAACAAGTTTCCTGGGCACACTCTGATGATAAGGAAGGTGCTACCCAAAAAGCCATTAAAATCGTGGAGGCAGCAATTGCCAAAGTCCGTCACGCCGAATCACTGGATCCCATTAAAGTAAAAGCCACCAATGCTGTGGCTGTTATAGGTGCAGGTGTAGCAGGTATGCGTGCTGCAATTGAATTGGCCGAAGCCGGCTCTGAAGTCTTTTTGATTGAAAGAGAATTTTTTGTTGGTGGCCGTGTTTCGCAATGGGACAATCTGTTTGTTAGCGAAGAAAGTGGAAAAGAGCTGATAACAAGGCTTTATGATGAGGTAATGAAACATAAACATGTTACTTTACTGACGGGTGCCGAAGTTGTTGAAAACAGCGGAAGTGTTGGGAATTTTGAAGTGAAAGTTAAAATAACACCTCGTCATTTTAAACTGCAATGTAACCCCGGCGAACTGGATAAAGCAATAGAAGTTTGTCCTGTAGAGATACCCGATGAATTTAATTTTAACATTACCAAACGAAAAGCAATTTACCATAATTATCCCAGCGAGTATCCTCAATTGCCGGCTATCGACATGAAAAATTGTACCCGCTGTGGTGAGTGTGAAAAGGTTTGTACTGCTGTTGATTTTAGCCAGAAAACCGAATATCGTAATATTAAAGTGGGTTCAATTTTACTTGCTACCGGCTTTGATCCTTACGAACCCAAAAAAGGAGAGTTTGGTTATGGAGAAATTGATAATGTGGTTACTTTGCCTCAGTTCAAGCGGATTGTCCATTACTCCAAGGATAAATTAATGTATAATGGCAAAGAAGTAAAACATATTGCTTACATCTATTGTGTGGGAAGCCGACAGGTTGACGGTGAGAATAAATATTGTTCCCGCTATTGCTGTACAGCTACTATTCATGCTGCTATTGACGTTAAGAAAAAATTTAAGAACGTTCATAATTATCATTTTAACAGGGGTATAAGAACTTATGGGAAACAGGAAGTATTGTATGATGAATCTTCTCGTTTAGGTGATATTTATCTGCAATCTTTTGAACATGACCCGCCGATTGTGGAAAAAGTAGGTAACGAAACTATTGTTAAAATTAAAGATATTTTAACCAAAGATCAGGAATTAGATGTTGCCGCTGATATTGTGGTTCTTGTTACAGGAATGACACCACGGAAGGATAATTCAATCGGCAATTTGCTTAAGGTTCCGAAAGGCAGGGATAAATTCTTTAATGAAATCCATATGAAATTGCGTCCGGTTGAAACGGTTATTGATGGTGTAACCATCGCCGGTGCCAGCCAGGGGCCCAAGAATATTATGGAATCTATGAATTCAGCATTGTCAGCAGCTACAAAATCGTTTTCTCTTGTTGCTTCGGGTGAGTTGGCCTTAGAGCCTACCATTGCTGAAGTTAACGAAGATACTTGTGAGTGGTGCGGAAAATGTGATGAAGCCTGCCCATACAGCGCCTTTGAGAAAATAGAAAAAAATGGTAAATTCATTGCAAAAGTCAATCCTGCTATATGTAAGGGCTGTGGCATGTGCCTACCCGTTTGTCCTGCAAATTCCTTAAATCTTATTGGTTTTACTGATGAGGATGTGGAAGATATGATTGATGCTTTGCTACCCAACACTTAAAAGAAAAATCATGGAAGTTGAAAAAGGTAAAACAGCAAAATATCTGAAAGAAACACGACCAGTTCCAAAGGAAGTAACTGAGCATTTAAAGTATTTTACCAAAACAAAAAAAACACTGCTTAATGCTTTAAAAGAAGGCGACAAAACAGTTCCACAACTTGCTGAAGAACTGAAACTCCCCAAGAACGAGGTAATGTTTCAATTGATGAGTTTGTTGAAATACGGTTTTGTTGAAACCGGTGAAATAGACGACAACGATGAGTATTTTTATTATAAAATAAAGAGCAATGGCAAGAGTAAATCCTGAGTTCACAGACGAACTAAAAAAATATGGTGCATTCGATCCCAATGCGTGTTACAATTGCGGGAATTGCACAGCAGTTTGCACCTTGTCGGATGAAGAAAATTCGTTTCCGCGTAAAATGGTACGTTACAGTGTACTGGGTTTGGATAGCGAAATAAAAACTTCACTGGATCCGTGGCTTTGTTACTATTGCGGCGAATGTAGTAAGACATGTCCGCGAGAAGCTGATCCGGGTGAGTTAATGATGTCGCTTCGCCGTTGGCTCATTGCCAAATATGACTGGACCGGTTTGTCGGGCCTCCTCTATAAGTCGCTTGCTGCCTCTATTACCGCCTTTGTTGTGTTGGCGGGATTAGTGGTTTGGTTTGGTGCCTACGAACATTTCCATCTTGAAACCATTATGCATTATGGCCATCTCTTCGAAATGTTCGCTATAAGTATTGTTTTCACGTTTATTTTACTGCCCAACATTATTCACATGTGGTGGCTTTCAGTATATAAAACGGGGAAAAAGGCGCCTATATCAGCCTATTTTAAGGCGATTGGAGAGCTTATTGTACACATGTTTACACAAAAACGCGCCCTTGGCTGTGATGATAACCAGTTTCGGTGGTTCGAGCATTTTATCCTTGTATTAGGATACTTGAGTTTGCTCTTTACCACAGTTTTTCTCGACTGGTTCTCAACCCAAAGTATGTTTATCATTGTACTGGGTTATATAGAAAGTGCCGTTATTTTTGTAGTAACTTTTGACTTTGTCAGACGTCGTATTCAAAAAGATCAGGAGATTAGTAAACACTCGCAGCCCAGTGATTGGTTTTTCGTTATTTGGTTGTTCCTTATGGGATTAACCGCATTCCTGGTACGCCTGTTTATTGATACTAACCTGCTCGATGCTAATGTTTGGATGTATATTGTTCAGTTAACCGTTCTGGTTCAGTGGGCTATGATAATTGTGCCTTTCGGTAAATGGACACACTTTTTATACCGCTCATTTGCTATGTATTTTCATAGAATTATTGAGCTGTCTGAATAAATTGTTTCTTATTTAAGATTAAGACCCGGATATAAAAAATATCCGGGTTTTTTTGTGCACAACAGAATCTTTAGCCAGGTGATTGAGAGATTATACCGGCATTTCCCCCCTCCGTACAATACCTGGTCGTGCGTGGCGTAGTTAATTTCAAAATACTTTAATAAGTATTTTTTACAGCCTCAATCCTGAAATTCAACCTCTTGTACAACTAATTTAGTGTAGACGAACAATTTATTTACATTATAAATAAAAATTATAAACAAATATAAATCAATCATTTAGGATTACTATGATATTTATCATAATTGATTGAACCTTAGTAAATGTCAGTAAATCAATTCATAACTCTTCTATTTTTAACGTATTCAAATAGTTACTTTTTACCATTTGTAAATCAGAATAATATATATTTGTCTATGAATATATTATCATATTAATATTTGTATAAAATATCATATATGAAAGCAGTTCGGACAATACTTAACGTGTCGAAAAGCGGGGCATGTTTGTTTACAAATATGGATAAAGTAGAAGATGGTTCATATTTCTATTGTGATAACGGACGGGCGACTTTAATATTAAAAGTATACGTATGAAAACAAGACGTCAATTTATTAAAATTTCAGCAGCGGGAGCTGGTGCCGCAGCCCTTGGCCTGCATACCCTCAATGTGAAAGGCTTAAATCTGTTTGGTGAGAGAGAGGACGGACAGACGCCTGCAAGCGATGAAGAAATGACGGCTATATCAACCTATTGTGAGGTTTGTTTTTGGAAATGTGCCGGCTGGACTTATGTGGATAAAAAGGGAAAGATAAGAAAAATTATCGGGAATAAAGATGACCCTAACAGCAATGGGAGATTGTGTCCAAGAGGCACCGGAGGAATTGGCATGTACTACGATGAGGACCGGTTAAAAACTCCGTTAATACGCGAAACCAAAAAAGACGGGACGCAATATTTTCGTAAAGCTTCATGGGATGAGGCGCTGAAAAAAATTGCTGATAAAATGAAAGAGGTGAAGGAAAAGTATGGCCCCGAAGCTTTTGGTTATTTTAACCATGGTACACCGGGCGGGCATCTAGAGCATTTGATGCGGTCGTATGGATCGGAAACCAATGCCGAACCTGCTTATGCCCAATGCCGCGGGCCAAGGTCCGTTGCCTATCTTGCCACTTTTGGAGCTTATATCGGATCACCGGAATGTACTGATATCAGAGACACCCGTTGTATGGTACTCATCGGTTCACATATTGGCGAAAACATGCACAACCAGCAGGTGCAGGAAATGTCAATGGCTATTGACCAGAACGCTACTATTATCACTGTTGATCCTCGGTTTAGTACGCCGGCAGCCAAATCTAAATACTGGTTACCCATTAAACCGGCTACTGATATTGCCTTGCTTATGGCCTGGATTCATGTTCTTATATATGAGGATATCTATAACAAGGACTTTGTTAAGAAATACACTTTTGGCTTTGACCAGCTGAAAGAACATGTAAAGAATATGACCCCTGAATGGGCTTACGGTATTACCACCATTGAACCGGATCTTATCCGGAGGACGGCAAGAGAAATGGCGGGTTATGCACCGGCTGTTCTTATTCACCCCGGACGTCATGTGGTGTGGTATGGCGACGACACCCAGCGGGAGCGTGCTATGGGTATCCTCACTGCCCTTCTCGGTGCCTGGGGGAAACGAGGCAGCCTGTACCTCCCCGAAGCAAAACCTATTCCGAAATTTCCACAACCCCCTTATCCCGAACCGAAATGGATGTGGAAAGATTTGAATGAAGGACGTTATCCTTTGGCCACAATGGGGATAACAACAGAACTTATGAAAGCATGCATTCCCCGTTTTAAACGCAAGCATCAGGTGAAAGCGTTGATGTCGGCAGGAGCAAACCTTCCTATCTCAATGCCGGACAAACCTTTGCTAAAAGAAGTCTTTGACTCTGTAGAGTTTTTTGCTGTTATTGACACTATGCCCATGGAAGTTACCGGATATGCAGATGTCGTATTGCCCGAAGCTACTTATCTCGAAAGATATGATTTTCTTCGATCTGCCCAAAACAGATTCCCTTCCGTGGCCCTTAGAATGCCGGCAGTTAAACCTAAATACGAATCCAAACCTGCCTGGTGGATTGTAAAACAAATTGGTGAAAGATTAGGCCTTCACGATTATTTCAATTATGATGACTATTCAGAGGTGCTCGACTGGCAATTAAAACAAATCGGAACTTCCCTTGAAGAAATGAAGAAAATCGGGGTGAAACATTTTCCGAGAGAAACGGGAGCTCTTTATCTCGCAGAGAACGAAGATTATCAGTTTAACACCAATACCGGAAAAGTTGAGCTGTATTCTACCGAACTTGAAGACAAAGGCTTCGCCCCAATGCCCGTATACAAAGAGCATCCCGAACCGCAGCAAAATTTCTACAGACTCATTTACGGTCGTGCGCCCATGCATACTTTCTCAAGAACACAGAATAACCACAACCTGTGGGACTTAATGAAACAAAACACGGTTTGGGTCAACCCGACAGTTGCTAACCTGTGGAGCTTGAAAAACGGTGAAAAAGTCTGGCTGAAAAATCAGGATGGTGTGGTTACTGATTTTGCTGTTGAAGTGAGGGTTACCGAGCGTATTCGTTGGGACTCCGTCTATATGGTTCATGGTTTTGGACATTCTGATAAAAAATTAAAAAGGGCTTATGGCCGTGGTGCCAGCGACGAAAAAATGATTACCCATTATGTCAGCGATCCCATTTCGGGAGGTGCCGGAATGAGGGGTAACTTTGTTACATTCTTAAAAGAAAATCCCAAAAAAGATGGAAAGGAGGATAAAGCATGAGATATGCAATGGCTATAGACACCAAAAAATGTGTTGGCTGTGCAGACTGCGTAGTGGCCTGTCAAACAGAAAATAATGTACCACATGGTTACTGCCGCGACTGGATCGTGGAAAATGTGGAAGGAACATATCCCAGTCTGGATATGAAGTTTCAGTCTGAAAGATGTAACCATTGCGAGAATGCACCTTGTGTACGATGCTGCCCCACAGGTGCCAGCCATATTGCCGAGGGTGGTATCGTTTTGGTAACACACGATGATTGTATTGGTTGTGGTGCCTGCGTAGAAGCCTGTCCTTATGATGCAAGATACATGCATCCCGAAGGATATGTTGATAAATGTACTTTTTGTATCCAGCGGGTGGACAAAGGAGAAAATCCGGCTTGCGTGGATGTTTGTCCTACTTATTGTCTGCATTTTGGAGATTTGGATGACCCTAACAGTAATGTTTCCAAAGCACTGAAAGACAGAAGCTGGTATGTGCTTGCCCCGGAGGCCGGAACCGAACCTCAATTGTATTTTCTTAGATAGGAATCCTTAAATGATTGAAAAATGAAAGAAGAATTAATAGTAAGCGGAAAACATCTTCCTGATATCTATCCGGTATTGCATTTGTGGCATTGGGAAATTTCACTTTACCTGTTTCTGGGAGGCCTTGCCGGCGGAATACTTTTCTTTGCTGCTTATTTTTATATAACCGGAAAAGAAAAAGAAATGCCAACAACGGTAAAGTGGGCAACTATAATTGCGCCATTGGCTTTGGCCATCGGGCTTTCTTCCCTTTTATACGATTTACATCACAAACTCTACTTCTGGCGATTGTTTACCACTGTGCGATTTACATCTCCCATGTCGTGGGGGGCATGGACATTGATGATTATCTTTCCGCTTTCCCTGATATGGATAGGGACTTATATGAAAGAGATGTTTCCAAACTGGAATTGGAAATTTAAATTCCTTAATGATTTTGAAGCATTGGCGATAAAGTATCGGCTGTCAATTGCCTGGCTGATGATGGCTTTGTCTATTATTCTGGCTGTTTATACAGGTATTTTATTGTCGGCATTCAACGCACGGCCTTTGTGGAACACTTCAATTTTAGGCCCGTTATTCCTTGTTTCTGGTTTTTCTACCGGACTGGCAGCTATCATGTGGCTTAGTAACGATGAACACGAAAGAAAGGTTCTGAGCAGGATTGACATATTCTTTATTCTTACAGAACTGTTTTTGATTGTGCATCTGTTTATGGGCTTTATGGCCGGAACAGCCGTAAAGTTAGAAGCATTCCATTTGTTTATGGGTGGAGCTTTCACTATTAGTTTTTGGGTTTTTGTAGTGTTGTTAGGTCTTATTTTTCCTGTAACTCTTGAAATTCTTGAGCTAAAAGGTTTCCATATTCCTAAATGGGTTCCTCCTTTACTTATTCTGTTCGGTGGACTTATGTTTCGTTTTGTGATGGTAGACGCCGGTCAGATTACCAGATTCTTATACTAATCAATAAACATAAAAAACATGGAAACACTTCCTAAACCAGAAAAAAATAAAACAAAATACATTAATCCCTATTTGGGCGGGGTGTTGATGGGTGTTGTTTTGCTTGTTACTATATTTATTTCAGGTCGCGAACTTGGTATAAGTGGCGCCGTAAGAGATTCTGTGGTGGCAACGGCCAATGTTATCAGCCCTGTGGCTGCAAAAGAATCCACTTATTACGGTAAATTTCTTAAAAATGGCCATCATCCTATGGATAACTGGTTGGATTATGAAGTATTAGGTGTAATTCTCGGCGGATTACTGTCAGGAATTTTATTTAAGCGGATTCGTAAACCATTTGTGGAAAGAGGCCCAAATGTTTCGAAAGGCAGACGATTGACTGCTGCTGTAATTGGCGGCATTTTGTTCGGATTTGGTACCCGGCTTGGCCGGGGATGTACCAGTGGAGCGGCACTAAGCGGGGCTTCCACCTTTGCGTTTGGCGGTGTATTAGTCATGGTTATCCTTTTTGCTTCGGCATTTGCCTTCGCGTACTTCTTTAGAAAATTGTGGATTTAACAGAAATTAAAATTTAACTAAAAAATAAAAAAATGGGACCAATTGCTATTAACGGCCTTATTTCTGCAAACCTGAACCTTGTGATTGCTGTTTTTCTTGGAATGGGCTTCGGCTTCGTTTTAGAAGCTTCGGGCTTTTCTTCCGCAAGGAATATTGCCGGTGCCTTTTATGGCTATAATTTTGTCGTTGTACGAGTCTTTTTCACCGCAGTTATTGTTACAATGGTAGGACTCTTATACCTCAGCTATTTCGGATGGCTTAACTTATCACAAATCTTTATTTTGCCAACTTATCTCCCTTCAATGATAACGGGGTCAGTTATTATGGGACTCGGTATGATTATAGGCGGATTCTGTCCGGGGACCAGCTTTGCTGCTGTGGCAATAGGGAAAATCGATGCTTTGTTTTTTGCCATTGGCTTGTATATTGGCATTTTTATTTTTGCAGAAGTCTTTCCGTTTCTGGAAAAATTTTATCTGAGTGGATACCTTGGACATATTACCTTAACTGATCTAACGGGAATTAAAGCGGGATGGTGGGCCTTTGGTTTTACTGTTATTGCCCTCGTAGCCTTTT
The DNA here is from genome assembly GCA_015488735.1 of Bacteroidales bacterium. GTDB lineage: Bacteria > Bacteroidota > Bacteroidia > Bacteroidales > F082 > Sulfidibacterium. The sequence continues at coordinate 30,211 of WFNG01000102.1, forward strand.
GGGTAACTGCCTCTATTGAGAAAAAAGTGAGAAAGAAAATTAAAGAATATAAATTCTAAAATTATGAACAGGAATTATTATTTCTTAACGGCCATTATGTTTGTCTTGGCATTGGGCACTTTGTTCATTTCCGAAAGGGTCGTTTCCCCCCAAATTTCTCCGGATGAACTACTGTGGGATGTTCTTCAGCCAACCCGATTTGTAACTACTGATCAAATAGCTAAACGGTTAATAGAAAAAGATCCTTCACTTTTGTTGGTAGATGTGAGACCTGCTGCTGAATACAATAAATTCACTCTTCCAAATGCTGTCAATGTTCCGTTAGACAGCCTGATAACTCCGGCAGGACAAGAGTACTTTGGAAATCCGGGTACAAAAGTTGTCCTGTTTTCAAATGATGCCATTTTAGCAAACCAGGCATGGGTTTTGCTAAGGAGAATGGCTTTTAAAGATAATTATGTGATGAAAGGAGGGCTGAATGGCTGGATAAAAACCATTATTCAGCCTGAGAGACCTCCCCAAACGGCCCCTGAAACAGCTTTTGAAAGATATGATTTTAGGAAAGCCGCCCGGCTGTATTTTACAGGTGCCGGAGTTGTTAATTCGGGTAAGTCTTCTTCAAAAACGAAAGTGGTATTTAAGAGAAGAAAAAAAGCTGCAGTAGCTGCAGGTGGCTGTTAATTAATTTATTGTGACTTAAAAAATAAAAAGATGCATGTTCACGAATTAAATCCTAAAAAAACATTATGGGTTCTTATCCTGTTTTTGATAGTAATTATTATTGGTTTCTTCACGATGAAAAGACCCCTGTTAAAATATCAACTTAGCCTTAAACAAAGCACCAAAATATTGAAGGATACTTCAAATAATTATTTTTATCCTTATCAGCTGGCCAATGTGTTAGATCATAAAAATAAAAATGTCGTTATCATAGACCTTCGAAACAAATATGCCTATGGACTGGGACACATCCCGGGAGCTAAAAGCATTCCGTCGTTCAACCTGACTCAAAAAGGAAATGTCAAACTTTTAAAAAGCTATAAGAAAAACGGTATTACAGTAGTACTTTATGCAGATAATCAACTAGATGCCGATGGGCCATGGCTTTTTTTCAGGCAGGTTGGCTTTTGTAATATTAAAATACTTTTGGGGGGCTATGACTACTACGAAGCCCATAAAAACAATCTGGCACAGACCAAAACAGACGGCAGCTACCTGAAAGGAATTCCCCGGTTTAATTATGCCAAGGTCGCATGTAGTAAAACGGTAACAGCAGCTTCCAAAAAAGCAAAGAAACCTGTGGTTTTCCACAGAAGAAAGAAAGTAGCTGTTGCCGCCGGCGGATGTTAACCGAAAAGTAAATTATATCAGAAGAAATAATCAATGTCTGATTTGATATTATTCTTCAATGCCTTGTAAGGTTCTGATAGTTTCTGTAAACGTCTTTTGATAAATGGGCGGAGAAGCGGGGTTGTCCCCTTTTGCAGTGGAGAGACAGATTGTTTTAATTGTGCAAAATAATCTTCGATGGAATCCCTGCGGAAATGCAAAATTTCTTCCAGTGTATCGCCGTCTGCATAATACCCGCAATGAAAGTTTTTTTCTGCAAAAGTACCCCGTTGAAAATCTGGATTTCCCAATCCCGAAATCTTAAAGGAACGCCGGATAAAATCACGGTAAGTTATTCGGCAATCCGATCCACCGCTCAGATTATAAATCTCCTGTTCCAGTTCCTTCTGATGCCGGAGTGCACTTACAAAAGCACGTGCTGTATCGGCAGGCGTGCAGATTTCCATCTTTGTTTCGAGGGGCATGTGAAACATTAGAGGTGAAGCGCCATGATTTTTTGTCCCCATGATGGCCGTTAACCTGAAAATAGTCCAGTGCTTTATTTGTTGCTGAATGAGTTTCTCCGCTTTCAGTTTTGTCTTTGCATAATAATCTCTTTCACAGGGTATGAGCGGATCACCCGTTTTTATCCAGGGATTTTGTAACCGGTCGCCATACACCGAAATAGAAGAGCTGTAAAGGAAAAAGGCCTCTGGTGAATAATTTTGTAGCCCTTTTATCAGGTTTTCTGTTCCGTTGACGTTTACCCTTTCAGCCAGCGCGTGATTATCATCAGCTAATGGTGGAATGATGGCGGCAAGATGAATCACGGCATCTTTCTCTTTACACGCCTGCGCCACGACATCTTCGTCTCCAATATCACCAATATAAACTTTGATATTGTCTTTAAACTGTCCGAAAAACTTTGCAGAACTTTTTGTGTTTATATCGAAAGCCGATACCTCATACTTATCAGGTTCACTAAGTAGTTGATAAATAACTTCTCTTCCCACGGTTCCTGAAGCACCGGTCACCAAAATCCGTTGTTTTTTCCTTAACGCCATTACCTCAGGGTGTTTTATTTAAGAACGATTTTTCAGTTGAAAATATTTCCCCTATTCATAAAAATATCATCTTATTTCAGAAGTTTCGGCTATTTATAACTGTTTCGTTCTTCATTGTTTATATCCCCTTAAAATTACGTAAAAAAAGGCTGGAATTTGTTCCCAGAATAAGAATTTATTACTTTTACATCAGATTTGGTGATGAGGTTCACCTTTAATCGTCCTGATGGGGCTAATGACCTCTGCGAAGTGCATAAATGCACCAAACGGTGAGGGGTTGTTGGCTAACTTATATAATCTCCCCTTGTTTTTGTTCTTTGGCGTATTCGCTGTAAAGCGTCATGGCTTGTAAATGAATGCCTGTAACCATTGTTATGGCGTGTGGATGTTATGCTTATTGATTATTTGGTAATTAAATGTTGCAACATCACTTAATATTGAACCTCATTATTCCAAACCAGGTAAAAAAACTAATTTTGCCCGAAAGCTATGGTATGGAACTTTTTTACAGGAAATTTGGTAACGAGGGCGATCAGCCTCTCATTATTTTACACGGTTTGTTCGGATTATCTGACAATTGGGTAACTTTTGCCCGCCGGATAGCTATGGAAGGATTTGAAGTTTTTGTTCCCGATCAGCGCAACCACGGACAATCGCCTCACAGTGGAAACTTTAATTACCTTGCGCTCACCGACGATTTATTTGAGTTTATCGATGAGCACGAAATAGAACAACCTGTTTTATTGGGACATTCTATGGGTGGCAAAGTGGCTATGCGGTTTACGTTGGAGAATGCAGAAATGGTTAAAAAACTGGAAGTTGTGGATATTAGCATGAAAGCATATCCACCACGTAACCAGCATAAGCAAATTATTAGTGCCATGCGGCAGATGAATCTGGAAAATGTGAAAAGTCGCCGGCAAGTGGAAGAACAACTTGAAGAATTCATTTCTGAACAGCGCATCCGGCAGTTTGTACTGAAAAATTTGCACAGAACATCTCAAAACAACTTTGAATGGCGGTTGAACATTGATGGTATCGAAACTAATCTGGATGATATGTTTGATGCCATAGAAATCGGTCAGATATTTGAGAAGCCTACATTGTTTATAAAAGGTGGTGCTTCCGATTATATTTTGCTTGAGGACTTCGAAGCCATTCGAAGAAATTTTCCCTTTGCGGAAATTATAACCATTGCTGGGGCTTCTCATTGGGTACACGTGGAGGCTCCCGAACGTTTCTATCAATTGACACATGGATTCCTTACGGGAAACCCGACGTGGTATAAGAATCTGAAAGAGAAAACACCATAAAATTAACGTGATATGCAGGATTTACTAACAACCATCCGCAACATAGCTGTAAAGCAGGATTTTCAGGGGATTCTAAAAGAAGCAAACGACCTGAAACAGTTTACCCAATCAAATCAATGGTTAGACGTGGTAATACTGGGACAGTTTAAAGCCGGCAAGAGTTCACTTATCAACAGCTTCCTGAAACGCGATGTGCTTCCTGTGGGCGTTTTGCCGGTAACGGCAATTATTACAAGGCTGGTTTATGCACCTCAGGTAAAAGCAGTTATCACCCGGCTGGATGGCTCAAAATTTGAAATCCCGCTTGATGAGCTGAGTGCTTATGTTACCGAAAAAGAAAATCCCGAAAACAAGAAAGAAGTTTATCTTGTGGATATTGAGCTTCCCGAACTGAAAGATTTTGAAAAATTACGATTGATTGACACACCCGGGCTTGGAAGTGCGTTTAAGCATAACACAACCGTTACCGAGAACTGGTTTAACCGCATTGGTGCTGCTTTTGTTGTGATAAGTGCAGCACAACCCCTTTCGGAAAACGACCAGGAAGTGATAAAAACAGCTGCCGAACAAAGTCCGGAAGTTTACCTGGTGTTGAGTAAAACCGATTTGCTGAGCAAAGCTGAGGTGGACGAAGTTATGGACTTCCTAAAGGCCAAATCTCTTGAAGCTACAGGACGTGATTTTCGGGTCTTTCCCTATTCCATAAAAGATTCTGTGGGAAAATTCAGAACACAGATTCAAACAACAGTAATGGATCATTTGAGTCGTCATCTTGCCGAGACTCAGCAAAATATATTTAGCCATAAACTGACCCATCTTCGTTCGCTGACACAAAGTTATCTTGAAATCCGTCTTAACCTTGCCAGTAAAAAGGACAGTGAACGTCAGGCATTGAAAAACAAAATTCTGGATGAACAGCTTAAACTGAATTTTATTCAAAAAGAGTTGGGATACATTGCCCAGAGTTATGAAAACAGTACCCGCGATGAACTGGAAAAAGAGATTTTAGGAAACCATCTGGAGCCATTAAGGGGGTTGCTGATAAAAGAATTTCATTCCGAATATGATAAATGGAGTGGAAATCTGTATAAAATCTCCAGAAACTATGAGAAATGGCTCAAAGAAAATATGGCGAAAAGGCTCGATGATATTGAGAAGAAGGAACATGATTTTGCCAATAACCTGTTATCCAAAAGCCAGGAACATCTCAACAACTACACTACTCATTTTCGCGAAAGGCTGAATCATCGTATTTATGAAGTTTTGCATGTTCTGCTACCCGAAGAGGAGTTTCAGGTGGAAGTAGAACCGTTGGAGAAACCCGATATTATTACCTCCTGGGCATTTGAGAGCCATGTTGACCTGCTCTGGTTTTTAATCCCCATGAAGCTTCTTAGAAATGTTTTTCGTAAATCTTTTGCCAGTCAGTTGCCTAATGAGGCAGAGAAAAATCTGCGCCGGCTTATTTCTATTCTGACTAAAAATATCAATATGGCTATCGGGAAATCGCATGGCGAAGCATTGACGTATGTTACCAGTAAGCTGGAAAGTATTGAGAATTTGCTGGATGAACAGCATTCGGGCGAAGATGAAATCCGTACATACTTAAATCAACTGTTGGCTTATGCGCCAAATGCCGAAAAAGAAAAATCCGCTAAAACGTGGAAAAAGAAACCTTAAATCTTCTTGACAAAGCCAAAAAATTATTACTTTTGCAGCCTCAAAACATGAGAGAATACGTTCTTTTAAGATATTGTTTGCTTGAGTTTCAAGTGGACAAAACGGGGTGTGGTGCAGTTGGCTAGCATGCTTGCATGGGGTGCAAGTGGTCGCAGGTTCGAGTCCTGCCACTCCGACAACCTAAAGGGATAACTTGTTATGTTACAGATTATCCCTTTTTCTTTTGGGTGTTGTTGCAACCACGTTTGCAACCACCATCCGGTTTATTCATTATGTTTGAGTGCTATTAGTCTTTATAAATTGCAGGAGATTGCATTCTGTTTTTTTGCCTCGGTAAGGTCGAAGCTTAGACTTACATTTAATCATTATTTGCTACTTCCCTTGCAATATCAGCACCTCTAACTGAGTATATTCCCGGTTTTGAAGTTTTCCATTAATTTTAATGTTATGTAAGGTGTTTAATAAACAAGCCTTACAATATCCATTGGCTTGTTCATGTTTTTCCCAATTACCGCAATATCCATAGCTTGTTACCCCAACAAGCTCAATCTTATCTCCATGAATAGAAGTAAAACAACGGTCTTTAACAAGCAGTTCTTTTCCTTCAAATATGGGTGGGTTTTCAATCATACTATCAATTAAGGCTACTGGTGAAGGTGTACTATAAGGAATATCGTTGTCGGAAACCGGTTCTGGTGGATTACTTTTTGTGGGTAATACAAGTTCGGGTATTTCTTCTGGTTGTAGTTGCTGAGGCTCTGTAGAGGTTGTATTCTGTACAATCATATCCGCAATATCAAAACCAGTCTCTTTTTGCTCAGCAGTCACAGCCTTTTCCAGATAATCTGAAATATCAAAACCATATTTAAGAGCTTTCTCTTCCCACTTCCGGTACATACGCCTATCTTTTGAACTATCAGGCAATAAAATGACTTTTCTTCCCCTCAATACTTTTACCTTTTCATCGTTTATGCCTTCTGCACCCCCAGAGGCTAACCAAATTATATCTTTATCTTTATATACAGCACTTGCAATAATGGCTGTTTTTTCACTTTCAACTATGCATACAATTCTGTCCGGGGCTTCTTTTAAAATATGCTCCCCAAAAAAGCACTGCTTCAGGTTGAAATCTTGAAGCTCTAATACCGAATGTACCCAGTTGTTATGCTTCTTTACACGGTGCCCTGTATTATCATACTTAATAATTTTCCCGGTTCTTATCTTCCCATTAATATCTACTTGATAAAATATAGTAGAACCACCATATCGTTTGGATGTTCCGATATTGTAGCAGTTAATCAGCTCATTGGTTTTGTCGGCACCAAACAATTTAATAAGATATTGAACAAACTCATTAATTTCATAATCACTTAACGTTTCATCAAGGATTTCTTCCTCAATGTAGCTCACCGGTAACGGTTTCGGGGGAGGTTTTGAAATATATTCTCCTTTTGGTTTTATACCATTATCCATAAAATATTGTTTTGGTGTATAATGGTACCCACACTTATCAATCCTATTGCATTTGCCTACATTGTCTGCTAATATTTCCCCGGTTTGCTTGTCAATATATAGGCTGAACTCATGGGGCTTACCGCATCCCGGGCAATTAAAACGTGAATCTCTACCGGTATAAGGCTGTAATATGTATCTGTAATCTTTCATGTTAAATTTAATTTAAAGGAAACCATGGAAACACACATAAATAACTAATAACTAATATGTTAGCATGGCTTTCTGTGGTTTCCGTGAATATTTTTATTTATTAAACCATTTGGAGAGGGTTCCTCTGCCAATTTTTAGAATCTTTTCAATATCCCTTAATGAACTCCCAGCTTGTTTTAGCTCAAATGCCATCCTTTTTTTATCAGGGTTACCATGGAGATACTCATAAACCGTTTTGGCATGTTTCTCAAGCCTGTCAACAATCTTTAAAGCATTATCAAAGTCCTGATCAATACATTTAATAGAATTGTTTAACGTGCCGTTTCCGTACGCTCTCAAGGCCGTTAATATCATCATGATTCTATAAGCTATCATTCCAAGCCTGTTAGCTGTTCCTGCCATGGTTAAATCAACTTCGTCAATCAGTTTAGCTTTTTTTTCATCAAACAGTTTGACAAAATGCTCTTTCTGTTCATCGGTTAGGTTAAACCAAATAGGGGTTTCCAATGCCTCCAGTTTGTCAAATAGTGCTTTAAAATTTTCCCCTGCATTGTTAAAATGTGTGTTATAACGGTCTTTCTTGCTATCAAACACGTTGTTGAAACGGTTGTCTTGTTTCAAAGAATAATACAGGAACCGGCTATATAATCCGTTCTCAACAGATGGGATTAATTTTTTAAGCTGGTCATACGTACTGGAAAGCACTACGGAAAGTTCAGGGCGTTCTATGGTCACTTGCTCATTGTTCAAACGTCTAAAGAAGTCTAAATGCTCGTGGTGAAACGCTTTTCTTAAAGTGTCTGAGAAATTACCGTAATCCTGGCTGAGAGCACTGGCCAACGTATCCCCTTCACTTTCAAAGATAGTTCCCCTTTCATTATTTTCCTCAAGTAATTGATAAACTCCACTTTTGGAATTGTTGGCAGGGATGTAAAACATTAAATTTGGTGGTGGTACCGGCTTAGTAGGCGGCACGACATCGCTATTTTTACTTTTGTTATACTCCTTGAGTTCCTTTTTGTAAAGGGTTAAGTCTTTTTGATACTCTTTTTTCAGCCTGTTAGCCTCATCTTTCTTGGCCTGGTGAATTTTGTCCCCCAATGCTCTGGCGTAATCTAAACTGCCTTTTCCGCCTCCATATCCTGCCAGCACATAAACAAACAGGTTTGCGCTAATCCATTTTCCTGAGTATAGTCCTTTGATATTGGGCAATAGTCCGCTTACAACTCCCAGGGCTCCAATTAGGAAAACCTCTTTCTCAGTTTCCTCTATCAGCACATTACAAGATTCTTTTAGCATTTCTGGCAGGTCACTGATGATAGTGTCAATAGAAAAACTACTCAGGTGTTTTCCAAAATCCCTTATGAAATCTTCATTCATAGCTGACCTCCTTCCCAGATTAATACCTTGGTGGAGGTTGTCCATTTGTACACAAGCAGATAACGAACAATCCGTTTTCTTTTTGTATCTTTACAATTGCTTTTAATGCCGGCAGGTCTCTCCCCAGAAACTTGCCGGCTCTTTTTTATAGAATCCATTATTTATTATTTATTAGTTCATTTTCAATGTCTGATTTGCGATAGCGAACTTTTCCACCAATCTTTATAGGGATAAGTATTCCCCTCTTTTGCCAACGCCACAGTGTCGATTGATTTACTCCAAAGATTTCAGCAACCTCTTTACGCGTTAATAATTTATTAGGCTTGTTTCCTTGCTCCATACTTGCTTTAAGCTCTTGCGAGTTGCTTTTTACTAATTTATTAGCAAAATTTAGGAGATCGGCTCCATTGACATTTACAGTAATGTCCTTAGCGATGGATGGGTCTTGTATTAGGGCTTCAATATCCACGTTTATACGGTTTTATGGTTAATAGAATGTTCTTCTAAAAAGGAATCAAGCCAGGAGGCTTTGACATAGATTTTCTGTCCTACCTGTGAAAATTTGATTAGCCGTTTATCCCGGTAGGTCTGCCAGGTCTTTTGGCTGATCCCTAAGATTTTTTGAACCTGTTTTGAGGATAGCCAGATGTCTTCAATATTTTGAACTCTGGTTTTCCCAATTTCTTCCCTAATTTGCTTTAGGTTTTCTTCAATTTTGCTAAAAGCATCTGTTTTGATAGTTATAACATTCATATATTGAGTTTTATTTGATTAATAATGCTGCAAAGCTCAGACAAGTGTAAATGAGGGTATAACCGAAAGTTTAATCAAAAAAAATAGGAATCTTATTCAATTAACCCGTAATAAGCTAATAGTGAACACTCTATAAATAAAAAGGGATTGTTCTTAATAATTTATATAGTGTTGACTTATAGTTGTTTATTTTTTTAATAAAAAAACCCCACAGGTAAAATTTCCTATGGGGCATCATTAAAAAGGGGGGGGATGAAGAAGTTGTTCTTAAATCAATCTTCGGTTAAAGTATATTAAAAAATGGGGAGGAAACAAATCATCTATCATCTTTGATTCTTTAGAAATAATTGTGTCCAGATTTTGGCTATTAACCTTTTTGCTATAATAGTCTTCTAAGTTATTATATCGTCCATCATCTTTGAACTCTTCTAAATGTCCAATGCGATTTAATATTTCGCCAGTGAGAATGTTGTAGGGTACTCGTCTTTTTCCAGCAGCTTTAACTTCTGTCATGAAATATTTTTTTAGCGAGGTCACAAAGAATCTCATAACAGATTCTGTATAATCAATTCTATTTCCAGACCTTTTTTTTAAAAAATCGTCCAGGCTACCATTTTTTTTCATTGCTAAGAGATTATTTTGTAAATACTGCATGCCTGTGTCTTGGATAATGCTCTTTTTAAGAATTAAATGTATCAGCTTTAATGCATATTCTGATTTTATTTTAATGGGTTTGTGAGGAGCATTTACTTCATCTTTATTTTCTAGCACAAAGGAAATTCTTTGCATGGAATCAGACTTCTCCATCATTTGAAAAAAAGGCCATAGCTCTTTTTCGGATTCTTCTACTTTCGTGCCTTCCAGATTAAAACTTGGATTTTTATCTTTAACTCGTTGAATAAATTTTAAATAATTGTAAAGGAAAGCTACATCATCCAGGTTTACCTTGAGTTTTCTTGACGAAAACATTGTATGTAGGAAATAGTAATCTGAAGAATCAATCTTTCCCCAAGAAGCATTTATTCTTGTTTTGGTATCATTATCAACCAAAGGTAGAAAATAAAAGTATTTATAAACCCTTCTCATATCCGGACTAATTGAAAGCCTGGTGTTTTGTTCCATTGTATTTATTTTTAATAAAATTTTCTTCTTCAATATTACAGTTACAAACGCAGTAGTTTGATGAGGTAAAGTTACTGTCCTATGAAGGCAAAAAAATTAAACGTTATTAACAAAAAATGCCTGGACACCACTGACATCTTGTTAGAGAGACCTTTTACTGGTGAATAACGTTTTTTTGTCAGGATAGACAGTCGGAAACTTTCTCAGGCAAAAAACCATTGGAAAAACGCATAAATATCCCCGAAAAAAGCATATAAAAACAGCCTAACCTTTTTTGAGAGTGTTTCCCCTGTTTATACTGAATTCCTACGTGCTAAAACTGCGCTGTTTTGGGAAATGGAAGTAAACAATAAAAAACAATTCCGGTATTTTTAACAGTTGAATATTAACTGTTTCCTTCCAGGGCAACAATACGTATGTTCCATTTTGTACGCTGGTATGAAGCCAGATAACAGGTTGTTTAAATGGATATGGGTTACTCTAAAAGCACAGCTAAAGGCTTGGATGTCAGTTTACTGCTATTATTCATACCATTTCATTTCTAAAGCGAGGGGTGGGTTCGCAGATTTGGGTTTGCCCTTTTGTTTTATGCCCCCGTCATCCCCTATATTGACTACCTTTCCGCATTCACACACCCTATTTGAAAATTTTCTTGGGGTTTTTCCATAAAAATACCCGGTGGCCGGTTATCCCTGCTGAGATTATCAGGCTTTTTTTCTACATTTACAGGATAATTTATGAAACCTGATTACTTCCCAAAAAGGGTAAAATTGAAAACGAACAGCAAGCATTGACTTTATGGCAAAGAAGAACGGAAATACAACGGAAGAACCTTTGGAAAAACAGCTTTGGAAAACGGCGGACAAACTGCGCAAAAATATTGACGCTGCCGAATATAAGCATATTGTTTTAGGGCTGATTTTCTTAAAGTACATCTCTGATGCGTTTGAAGAACTGTATGCAAAGCTGGAAGCGGAAAAAGCACAGGGGGCTGACCCGGAAGACAAAGACGAGTACAAAGCGGAGAATGTCTTTTTTGTCCCTGCCGTGGCCCGGTGGAACTTTCTTCTCTCCAAAGCCAAACAGCCGACTATTGGCAAAACAATAGATGAGGCTATGGATGCTGTTGAGAAGGAAAACCCTTCTTTAAAAGGGGTACTTCCCAAAGTGTATGCCCGTCAAAACCTCGACCCGGTCAGCCTGGGTGAACTGTTAGACCTTATCGGAAACATTGCCCTGGGCGATGCCAAAGCCAGGAGCGCCGATATTCTGGGGCATGTGTTTGAATATTTTCTCGGTGAATTTGCCCTTGCCGAAGGGAAAAAAGGAGGGCAGTTTTACACACCAAGGAGCGTGGTGGAGTTGTTGGTGGAAATGCTTGAACCTTACAAAGGGAGGGTTTTCGACCCTTGTTGCGGTTCGGGAGGCATGTTTGTACAATCCGAAAAGTTTGTGAAAGAACACCAGGGCAAAATCAATGATATTTCCATTTACGGACAGGAAAGCAATCAGACCACCTGGCGGCTGGCAAAAATGAACCTGGCCATCCGGGGGCTTGAAAGCAGCCAGGTTATTTGGAACAACGAAGGCTCCTTCCTGAATGATGCCCATAAAGATTTAAAGTCTGATTATATCATAGCCAACCCACCTTTTAATGTGAGCGACTGGAGCGGCGACCTGCTGCGCAAAGACGGACGCTGGCAATATGGTGTACCGCCTTCGGGAAATGCCAATTACGCCTGGATACAACACTTTATTTACCATTTGGCACCCAACGGACAAGCCGGCTTTGTACTGGCCAAAGGCTCGCTGACCTCCAAAACTTCCGGTGAGGGGAAAATACGCAAAAGCCTCATCGAAGCCGGTTTAATTGACTGTATTGTAAACCTGCCGGCCAAATTGTTCCTGAATACGCAAATACCGGCCTCGCTTTGGTTTGTCCGACGCAACAAAACCAACAGAAAGAGAGAAATCCTGTTTATAGATGCCCGTAATATGGGACATTTGATAAACCGCAGAACGCGTGTGCTGTCAAAAGAAGATATTCAGAGAATTACTGATACTTATCATAACTGGCGAAACCCGGACGTTGATTATGAAGACATAAAAGGATTTTGCAAAACTGCCCTGCTGGAAGAAGTCAAAAAACTGGATTATGTGTTGACCCCCGGACGCTATGTAGGCCTGGCAGAGGAAGAAGATGATTTTGATTTTAACGAACGGTTTACTGCCCTGAAAGCCGAATTTGAAAACCAACTGAAAGAAGAAGCCGAATTAAATAAACGCATTTCCGAAAACCTTGCTAAAATTGAATTGAAAGATGAGTAAGAAGAATAAAAAGATAAACGTACAAGGCAGCGAAATAACGGTCTTTCAAAATGGTGATATAGATTTCATTAGCCTCACCGATATGACCTCAAATTTTAAAGAAGGAAGTGGCTTAATTGGAAAATGGATAACCAACAAGAACACGCTTGAATATCTGGGTATTTGGGAAAAAATCAATAACAAGAATTTCAATTACCCCGAATTCAGGGTAATTGAAAAAGAAGCCGGAACCAACCGCTTTATAATGTCTGCAGGGCAGTGGATAAAAAGAACCAATGCTATTGGATTAATTGTAAAAGCAGGAAGATACGGCGGTACTTATGCACATAAAGATATCGCTTTCCATTTTGCAATGTGGCTAAGTCCGGAGTTTCAGATTTACATTGTAAAAGAGTTCCAACGCCTTAAAGAATCAGAAGCTAAAGAACTTGAATGGAATGTAAAACGACAGCTTACCAAAATAAACTACCGTATCCATACCGATGCTGTAAAAGAAAATCTGATACCTGAAAACCTTACTCCCAGGCAAACAAGTTTTGTTTATGCCAACGAAGCCGATGTGTTAAATATGGCACTATTCGGCAAAACTGCTAAACAATGGCGTGACGAAAACCCCGGCAAAAAAGGGAATATCCGCGATTATGCCAATGTTAGCCAGTTGGTTTGCCTGGTTAATCTCGAAAACCTGAATGCCGTTTTTATTAACGAAGGGTTGAGCCAAAGCGAGCGACTTCAAAAACTTAACCAAATTGCCATAGAGCAAATGAAAATTTTGGTGCAAGACCACGCTGTTAAAATGTTGGATGACCAGTCTGCGTCCGCAGGACAGGCAGATAAAAAAGGCGATTCCCTGAGCCTGTCAAAAGGAGGTGGCGATGAGTGAGCGGAAAGAAACAGAATTAGGTAAAGTTCCTAAAAACTGGAATGTTTGCAATGTAGATAAGATTAAGGCATCTAACAAAAAATCTATTATCTCTCTGTCTCTTATACACATCTGAC
>WFNG01000103.1 GCA_015488735.1 Bacteroidales bacterium
AAAACACTGTCGTCCAGCGACTGTGCTCCTAACTCAATGGTCGTGACACGGTATCTCTTCAATCTTGCCAGGACTTCCTCATCGATATAGTCGGGACGGGTGGAAAGCCGGATGCCCTGCACTTCACCACTGTCGAGAAAAGGCTGGACAGTCTTCAGATAATTCTCCTGGATATCTGTAGGGATACCGGTAAAAGTTCCCCCGAAAAAGCCCACTTCCACATGTCTTTCTCCCACTTTAAAAGAGTTGAGATAAGCTCGAATAGTATGGGTTACCTCCTGGAAATCCGGACTTTGTGTGTATCCTGAAATTTTCTGCTGGTTACAAAATACACATTGAAACGGACAAGCCATTTCCGGTGTGAATACAGGTATGGTATAATGTTTAAAGCGTTGCATGATAGCGGCAAAATTAAGAAAACCTGTCTTCCTTTTCCTCGTTTAACCCATACCGGTTCAGGCGTCCTGTTCTAGATTGGAAGTGTCAAACGAAAAAGTAGAAATCCATATGAGCTAAAGATTGTCATTTCGAATCTTCAGGGCGGATAGAGCGTTGGCGTGAGAAATCTCCTGAGCCGCTGGCCGAAATCCGGGGAGATTCCCGCCTGAAATTTTTCAGCCGGACAGGCCCCGGTCGTACCTCCTTAGAAAGGACAAAAGCCCCTCAGAAATAAACGGTGCTCTTACATTAATTATGAAAATTAGTCTATCCTGTCCAGTTCCACGGTAAAATGGCGCATGATGGGTGCTTCTTTCAAAATTTTCAGCCCTTTGGTGATTTCTTTCCGCCGGTCGAAAACATTGATAACTGCTGCTGCCACGTAATCCATGTGGTTGTTGGTATAAACCCTTCGTGGTATAGCCAGCCGAAGCAACTCCAGTTCAGGATAACGGTTTTTTCGCGTATCCGGATCCCGGTCGGCAAGCAGCGTACCTATTTCCACACCCCTGACACCTCCTTCGATGTACAGCTCCACACCGAGTGTCTGCGCCACAAACTCTTCTTTGGGCAGATTAGGCAAAAACCGTTTGGCATCGATAAATATGGCATGTCCGCCGTATGGATACTGAATAGGAATACCGTAGTCACGCAGTTGTTTCCCAAGGTAAGCCACCTGATTGATGCGTGTTTCGAGATAATCAAACTCCGTCCCTTCGTAAAGTCCCTGTGCCAGAGCATTCATATCGCGTCCCGACATGCCGCCGTAGTTGATGAAACCTTCAAACATAATGGTGAACATGGACGCTTTCTCAAAAAGTTCACGGCTGCGGAACCCGATAAACCCGCCCATATTGACGATAGCATCTTTTTTGCTGCTCATGGTCATGCCATCAGCCTGGGCAAACATCTCATGCACAATCTCACGGATGGGTTTGTTTTTGTAGGCTTCTTCACGCATTTTGATGAAATAGGCGTTTTCTGCAAAACGGGCAGAATCAAAAAAGACAGGAATATCATATTGGCCGGCCAGTTTTTTAACGGCTTTCATATTTTCGATAGAAACCGGCTGTCCGCCCGAAGAGTTACAGGTTATGGTAACCATGATAAGCGGAATGCGTTCCTTTGGGTATTTTTTCAGGACTGCTTCCAGCTTGCCGAGATCCACATTTCCTTTAAAAGGATGGTCCAGCTCGGTATGAAAAGCCTCGTCGATGGTACAGTCAATAGCATGAGCTTTCCGGAATTCAATATGGCCTTTGGTGGTGTCGAAATGAGTGTTGCCAGGGACGATATCGCCCTCTTTTATCATGGTGGAGAAAAGTACGTTTTCGGCAGCCCTGCCCTGATGTGTGGGCAGAAAATAATCAAATCCGGTTATGTCGGTAATAGCTTCTTTCAATTTATAATAAGAAGAAGCTCCGGCATAGCTCTCGTCGCCAAGCATCATGGCCGACCACTGTTTGTCGCTCATGGCACCGGTGCCGGAGTCGGTGAGCAGGTCAATAAAAACATGACTACTGCGCAGGTTAAACAGGTTATACCGGGCTTCTTTTATCCATTGGATGCGTTCTTCACGCGTACTCCGGCGGATATGCTCTACGGTTTTCATCTTATAGGATTCTGCAAAAGGTAATTCCATTATACTAAATTTTAATCATTAAATAAATGTGAAAATTAATCTGAAAAGGGTACTCAGATTAGCAGAACCGGTCTCTTTCTTTGATGTTCAGAAAGATGGATTTTGGATGTATGTTTGTCAACGACAACATGATATTACGATTTGACGCAAAGGTAATAAAAAATAATACTTCTGCAAGTTTGGAGAAATTCAGAATTCAGAAGGCGGAAAAAAACTATAAAAAGAACAGGCTGCCACCATCAACCAAAGGGCCGTCATACAATTCAACAATCTCGTAATTCCGGCTTCGAAGTAGAGCGGATAATTTTTCCCCTTCCGGAAAACGGGAAAGACTGCCGACAATGAAAATCCGGTTTTCGTGAATGCCAAGACAGCCGCCAAGAAACCCGTGTTCGAACCCGGGAAGTAAAATACCTTTGGGTGAAAAATAGTGCACTTCCAGCCTTCTTTTTTGCAGTTGTTTAAAAATCCCTTTGTCCGAAGTGATGAACAAATCGTTGTTCAGTGCCAGCAGATTGCAACGGGTGTAGCCCTGATTTACATGAATAAAATCTTTTTTTACAAAAGTCTCTTTCAGTGATACATCAGCACACTTCGTGTTGTGAATCAGGAATTTGTCCGTCACAACGGCATTATACCGGGCTGTTTGAGGATATGATTTTCCAACAGGAACCTTGCCTTTTACAAAAGGGATATTCCAATTTTTCAGTAAGGTGAAATATGACTCCGGCAGGTTGGGGGCCACGATAAGTTGCTGTTGATAATGGCAAAAGAAAAGGTCGGGATGACCGGAAACGGCATCGTAAGTGATGCCCCGTGTGGCAAAAGGAACAAACGTCCCGAAAGCAGAGAGATTTTCAATGGCCGGGACAGGCAGGCGGGCATCACCGAGAATGCGCATAATTTGATTAATTTAACCGCCTCAAAATTAAAGGAAATATGAAACGAAAAAAAATCAATAAACCGGTGAGCCTGCTGATCGTTGTTCTTATTTATGCCCTGGCGTTTATGGTTGCTTTTTGGGGTGTGATGGAGTTAAAAATTCCTTCGCCCCTGTGGCAAATGGCTTATGCTAACCTGATAGCCACGGTCATCATTTATTTCTTCAGCAAATTCACCGATAACTCCAGCCTCTTCGACCCCTACTGGAGTGTGGCACCTATTATGACTACTTTTTACTGGCTGCTGCCCTCCATTTTTATGGGTTCAGTTTCTGTTTACCAATGGATTATCTTCGGTCTTATTTTTGTCTGGGGATTACGCCTGACACTCAACTGGATATTGCGCTGGAAAGGTTTTCAGGACGAAGACTGGCGTTATGTGGCCATCCGCAACAAAACCAAAAACTGGTACTGGCCGGTGAGCCTCGTTGGCATTCACCTGTTACCGACCACACTGATATTTCTTGGGATGCTGCCACTTTATTTTGTTTTCCGTACCCATCAGGAACCGCAAATTTGGTTATTTGTCATAGCTGCTTTGTTGTTGGTTGTGGCCATAAGTATGGAATCGGTAGCTGATTTCCAGCTGTTAAAGTTCAGAGATTCAGACAGAAATGAAAACAAGCTTTTGCGTACCGGGCTTTGGAAAAAAATGCGCCATCCCAATTACACGGGAGAAATACTGTTTTGGTGGGGACTTTTTTTATCTGCCATTGCTTTTTATCCTGTTCTGTGGCGGCTGTTTCTCGGCCCCGGACTAATTACCATTTTGTTTTTCTTCATTAGTATTCCGGTGATGGATAAGAGATTGAGTAAAAAAAGACAAAAGGAAAAAGGAAAAAGATAAAAGTTAGGTGAAAGGGTAAAATTATGGATAGAGGAGATAAGTGGACTTTAAACAGGAAAACCGCTCTGGTAACGGGGAGTACAAAAGGTATTGGCCGGGCGGTGGCGGAGGAACTGGCTTCGTTGGGTGCTGCTGTTTTTGTGGTTGCCCGCCGGCAGGATGAAGTGAAAAAGCAAGTGAAAAAGATGCAGGATTCAGGCTTTGAGGCGTTTGGTATTACAGCTGATGTAACCCTACCGGAAGACAGAAAACAAATACTGGCAATCGTTAACCGGACAAAACATGGTTTAGATATTCTAATCAACAACGTGGGAACTAACATCCGTAAAAAGGCCGTTGATTACAGCGATGCAGAATATCTCCATATTTTAAATACCAACATGCATTCCAATTTTGCCTTGTCCCGGCTTTTCTATCCTCTGCTAAAAATATCGAAAGATGCTGCCTTGGTAAATGTGCTTTCGGTCGCCGGACTCACACATCTGCGTTCGGGAGCACCTTACGGGATGAGTAAGGCTGCATTGACTCAGCTCACAAGAAATCTGGCTGTGGAATGGGCTGCTAATGGTATCCGGGTGAATGCCGTAGCTCCCTGGTATACGAAAACGCCATTGGTGAAAAAACTGTTGCAGGACAAAAAATATTTGCAGGATTTACTGAACCGTACGCCCATGAAACGTCTTGCTGAACCGGAAGAAGTGGCCACGGCAGTGGCTTTTCTCTGTATGCCGGCAGCTTCGTATGTTACCGGACAATGCCTCGCCGTGGATGGCGGATTTATGGTGAATGGGTTTTAGGGGATGGAAGTCGGAAGTTAGATTTTAGAGAACGCAATTCGATGGTAAATAGCAGTAATACCGATTATACATCAAAATGTCGCATATTTTCACTTCGTTTAATCCGCCAAAGCCCCGGCGAAGGCAGAATTTCACAATTTCCCAACTTCGCAACTTCTCTTCATCATTCACTTACTTTCTCCCATAATCCGCAGGAATCTCCCCCCAGATACTTGTTTCCCATTTCAGGATGGGGATGTCGCTGTAATCGTTTTCCTTGAGCCATTTTTGAGCACTGTGAACGGCACGCAATAATTCCCGGTTTTTGTCGCTCCATTTCAGCTTGGTGTTGACCTGTTTTTTCCTGACCCAGGCGATGGCTGTGCGCGAATCGGAATAAAGAGGCATTTTCAGCTTGTTTTTCTTTAGCCAGGCCAGCCCCAGCACAATGGCAAGAAACTCACCAATATTTACAGTTCCTTCCTGATACGGGCCACGACGAAAAATTTCAGTTTCGGTATCAGTAAAAACACCACGATATTCCAAAATTCCCGGATTCCCTTTGCAGGCCGCATCCACCGAAAGGCTATACAGGATAGGTTTGCGGTCAGTGGTCAGTTCACGCAGGTTTTTCTTCCCTTTCATCGCACTGATTTCTTCATACGGTTTCTCAAAAGCCCGATTGGCTTCTTCGAGGGACGAAAACGACTTGAACTGTGCCCGTTCGTATCCGGTAATTTGTTCTTTGCAGGCTTCCCAGCTGCTGTAAATACCCGGGCGAAATCCCCGCCACACCACATAATATTTCTTTTTTGCCTTTTTACTCACGGGGCAAAGGTAAAAGGTTTTTTATCATCTTTTCTTCTCTTTTTCCAGTTGGTGAAGTGCTGAAAAGCGGAGAAAGGAGAAGCGCCATAAAACGACTACCGGACAAGACAACCATTTATACCAAAATTACCAACAAATTCTGATATTAAATTAGTATTATTCCCGTTTTCTCACCGAAAAATTACGCATACGAACTAATTCCCATTTTAGGAAGTGCTCCTGATTTGGGACTTAATTCCCATTTTGGGACAATTATCTGTGTTGTAATGTTTTATTTGGTATAAAAATTTGGTTTTTAAAAAATGTTTTTATAGGTTTGCTAAAAAATAAACCAATACTAGGAAACTCTGTATTACCCCGGTTTTAAAAGCCGAATACGTATGAAAAACCATTATTCTTTTCCATTGCGTAATTACCTGATAAACAACAGATCATCGGCTTCGGCTTGTGATATACCATTCAATAAATTTCTTTGTTAATTAAAAACAAACATTATGAAAAAATTATTACTCGTTTTAATAGTCAGTTTCGGATTTCTAACTCCCCTATTGAGCCAAACACCAAATGCATGGATAAACGAATTTCATTATGATAATTCAGGAACTGATGAAGGGGAATTTGTTGAAATTGTAATCGAAAATGCTAGTTCCTATACTCTTTCTAATTTCCAGGTAGATTTATATAATGGAAGCGGTGGCGTATCTTATGGCAACAAAACAGTTGATAACTTTACACAGGGTAATACTGTTGGAAATTATACTTTTTTCTACTGGGAACCCAGTAGTATACAAAATGGTCCTGATGGAATAGCACTAAGTTACAATGGGACATTAATATCTGGACAGTTTTTAAGTTATGAAGGTTCTTTTTCTGCTACAAATGGGCCTGCAAACGGGCACACTTCAACAGATGTCGGAATTTCTGAGAGTAGTACCACCCCAACCGGACAGTCTCTTCAGCTATCGGGTACAGGAACTCAGTATAGTGACTTTTCATGGCAGTCACCGGCAACCGCTACAAAAGGAGCAATAAATAACAGTCAAACATTTGGTGCTTCCAGACCGGGGAACCCAACAACCTTCTTAGCAATAACTGTTTCTACTTCCGAAATTCACCTTTCCTGGGCACAAAATGGCAGTAATGATAATGTTATGGTAGCATGGAGTTCAGATGGCACTTTCGGAACCCCAACGGATGGATCAACTTATGTTGCAGGAAATGCTATTAGCGGAGGAGGAACAGTTATCTACAATGGAAATGCTTTGCTTTATGATCATACAGGACTTTTATCAGGTACACATTACTATTACAAGGCATGGTCGGTGGATGAATCTGATGCCTATTCATCCGGTGTAATATCTGATGCTACGACTATTCCCAAAATTCTGATTACTGAAATTATGCAAAACCCTAGTGATGTTACTGATGCGAACGGTGAATGGTTTGAAATATATAACTATGGCACTTCTACGGTTGATATTAATGGGTATGTAATTAAAGATGCTAGTACTGATTCACATACAATTGACAATGGAGGGACTTTAAACATTGCGGCAGGTTCATTTTTAGTGCTTGGGGAAAATTCTACAACCTCAAGTAACGGTGGAGTCCCTGTAGATTACCAATATAATGGAATAACATTAAGCAATGGTGCAGATGAGATTATCCTCTACATGCCGGATGGCACCACAGAAGTTGACCGGGTAGAATGGGATGGCGGTACTAATTGGCCGGATCCAACCGGAGCATCTATGATTTTTACAGGACAACCCACAGATGATAATAATATTGGCAGCAATTGGACGACATCTGTAAAAAGAGAAAATAATTTTTCCAATCCTGGCGGAACAGAAACTGATAAAGGCTCCCCAGGTAAAAATGGTCTTTACCAAAACCTTATTTCCACTACTACCTGGTCTGGAACCGGAAACTGGAATGATGGAAATGGTATTGGTAATATCAATTGGAGCAACGGTAGTCCTGGGAATAAAACAACTGTAATAATTGATGGATCAGTTACTATCGATGTCAGTACTACCCACCCTGCAAGATCAAAAGACTTAAGTATCAATTCTGGGAAGTCCCTTTCCATTCCTGCCGGTTCAGCTCTTTCAATTAGCGGTAATTTGACAAACAACGGGACACTCTCTGTTCAATCCTCATCTTCCGGCAACGGCTCACTTATTGTGGACGGCACAGTTACCGGAAGTGCCACCGTTGAGCGTTATGTAACTTATAAAGACGATAGCCATGGCTGGCACGAAATAGGCTGTCCGGTGAGTACGATGACCGTATCAGGTTCCTCTTTCGATCCCGGTACTGATGCTACTAAAGATTTATACAAATGGAACGAAGCCAATAATATCTGGGATAATTACAAAGCCAATACCTTTAATTTTACTGCCGGGCATGGTTACCTGATGGCAAACAAAAATACTACCGACCAGGCTTTTACCGGTATATTAAATACAGATGATATCTCTGTTTCATTAACTTATACGGCTCCAGCTTCAGGCGGTAGTGACGGCTGGAACCTGCTGGGCAACCCTTTCCCTTCAGCCATTCAATGGTACGATCCAGGTGCTTCAAATCATACCAACTGGGGCACTGATATTAATAGCAGCACCATTGGCTCCGTGGCACAAGTCTGGTCGGAAGATGGAGGAAACTACGTGGCAGTAAATGCTGGAGATCTTATTCCTTCCACCAATGGTTTCTTTGTACAAACCACGGCCAACGCCACCCTTACCATACCGGCTTCGGCACGTACACACAACACCACACAAAATAATTACAAAGAAAGCAAAGCCTTTCAAAACACCCTCTCCTTTAAAATTACCAATGATGCCAATGGCGATTTTGACATCAACCGGATAGGGTTTAACGAACAGGCAACAGAAAAATGGGATGCGGCTTTTGATGCCCATAAATTAATGGGATCAGCCGAAGCACCTCAATTGTGGAGTGTTAGCAGAGGAGAAAAGTTTTCACAAAATTATCTGCCACTTGAAAAACTGCAAAGTAACCATGACATTCCTTTGCACTTCAAACCCGGTGTGAGTTCTGTGTACCATCTAACCATCAAAGGGGCCGACAGTTTTGACAACACAGGGCTGATGCTCGAAGACCTGAAAACCGGAGAAAAGATAGATTTAAGCAGCACCGGCAGTTACGATTTCTCCGCTGACAAAGGCGATAATGTAAATCGTTTTGTACTGCATATCAATGATGTTACGGCTGTTCCTGACGTAAACGAAACCGACGGCATTCAGGTATTTTCGTCTGGCAAAACGGTCTATCTGCACGGACAGAATATGCTCAACGGGAAAATCTCCATTTTCAATACGCTGGGGCAAAAAGTGTATGAAGGTTTGTTAAACGGTGCTGCCAAACAGCAAATCCGGGTCAACCAACACAAAGGGATCTACTTTGTCAAAGTGGAAGAAAACAACCA
>WFNG01000104.1 GCA_015488735.1 Bacteroidales bacterium
CCCATGAGCAGGTAATTGTTATCGGGATCATGGCTGGCAATGTAACGCATGGTATTGTTAGCCATATCCGCCCTTTTTGTTTGGTTAGTACCCCCCGAACTGGATTTCAAATGCGCTACCACACAGTAAATAAAAACGGTATCACCCTGCTGTAAATCAGACGATCTATAATATAATTTATAGACATCCACATCGCGAATATAGTTTTGGGCGATGGTATGTCCGGCAAGCCCCAGTTTATCATGGTTATAATAGAGCATATTTCCAAGATCCGAATATGTGTTCTTACGAATAAAACCGGCCTTTGAAAAACAGTTTACGCCATCAATATTTAAAGCAGCATGCAATAAATGTACTTGAATACTGGTATCAACAGATATCTCGTTAACCGTAAAGATATCCGGCTTTACATAATTCACAATGGTGTGAATATATTTATCCTTATTCAGATAATCGTTGTTAGTTTGTGTACAGTAGCTGGTAAAATTCCCGTAATTTAAGAGGTTATATTGCAAAACAGTAAGTGTATCCTGCGCCTTGACGGCAAATGTGGCAAAAAAAAGAAGTAACCAAAGTAATAATTTTTTCATAGACCTTAATTTTTGTACAAAAGTAAAGATTACACAGACATTACAGTCGATGTTTCAGTAAAATAAACATTTTTAAAGAAGCTTTAAGTTTTTTTCACAAAAGCGGCAAGAATACATTACCTCGCAGTAAACAAAAATCAGAATTCTGCTTCCACTTCCACTTCCGCAGCTGCTTTTCGTTTCTTATAGTACCGGGCACCTACGTATTGTCCGAGAAAGAAAGCGCCCACCAGAAACGGATAGGTATAGAGCTGGAAACCCAGTTTAAAATAAAAGCGCAGGAAAACAATAACCGGGATAGGCAAATGTACAGCCAGAAACCACTTCCAGGAAAATTTTTTCACCGATGCCCGCCAGTACCCCCAGGGCATATTGAAGAAAAAAGTAATCAATGTCACAATTCCGAGATTTATATATTCCTGCATGAGATATGCTTTTAAGTCCGCAAAACTAATAAGAAATATTCTAAATAGTTATTGTTGGCGTAATTTTAACTTTCTTTATATCAAAAAACCGGAACTTGCCGGAAACAGCGGGAATTAAGTTAAAACACCCGGTTTTTTTATCCAAAATATCCCTATGTTTGTGAGCCAAAAAAATTAAACCAATGGACAACAAAATAGCCATGAATCCTAATCCGGTGATTCAG
The DNA here is from genome assembly GCA_015488735.1 of Bacteroidales bacterium. Taxonomy (GTDB): domain Bacteria; phylum Bacteroidota; class Bacteroidia; order Bacteroidales; family F082; genus Sulfidibacterium. The sequence goes on from WFNG01000104.1 coordinate 1,240, forward strand.
TATCTGAATAAGCCGGCAGAGGAATTGACAAAAGAAGACCTCATCCGTTTTATTGAGGATTACGATATCCAAATGATAAACTTCCGATATGTGGGTTGGGACGGGCGCCTTAAAACACTGAATTTTATTATTGGCAGCCGCGAGCATCTCGACCATCTTCTTACCGCTGGTGAGCGCGTGGATGGTTCCAGCCTTTTCCCCTTTGTGGAAGCAGCCTCCAGCGACCTGTATGTCATTCCCCGATACAGAACTGCTTTTCTGGATCCTTTTTCCGAAATTCCCACATTAAACATTTTGTGTGCCTTTTTTGACAGTAAAGGAAACCCCATGGAAAGCGCACCGGAACATGTCCTGAAAAAAGCACATCAGGCATTCAAAGACAAAACAGGTTATTCTTTTGATGCCATGGGTGAGTTGGAATATTACATTATCAGCGAGGATGATGGATTGTTCAAAGCCGAAGATCAGAAAGCCTACCATGAATCTTCACCTTTTTCAAAATGGGCCAGCTTTCGCACAAAAGCCATGAAACTCATTGCAGAATCAGGCGGGACCATAAAATATGGACACTCTGAAGTGGGAAATTTTACCCGCAATGGCATGGTGTATGAACAAAATGAAATTGAATTTCTTCCTGCAAATGTAGAAGATGCCGCTGACCAACTGGTTATCGCCAAATGGATTATCCGAACGCTGGCCGCCAGCAACAACGTTACTGTTACCTTTTCTCCAAAAATTACAGTGGGAAAAGCCGGCAGCGGCCTGCACATTCATAGCCGCGTGATGCAGGAAGACAAAAACCTTATGATTAAAGAGGGAATTCTAAGCAATATTGCAAAAAAAGTTATTGCCGGATACATGGAAATGGCACCTTCGCTGACGGCTTTCGGCAACATGAATCCCACCTCCTATTTTCGGCTGGTTCCTCATCAGGAAGCACCCACCAATATTTGCTGGGGCGACCGCAACCGTTCAGTACTGGTACGCGTGCCATTGGGCTGGACCCGGCCCATGAATATGATTCATAAAGCAAACCCGTTGGAAGATGCGACGAAAACCGACTTTTCCAATAAACAAACCATCGAAATCCGTAATGCCGATGGTTCAGCCGATGTATATCTGTTGCTGGCTGGCATCACGGTAGCTGCACGCCACGGTTTTGAGATGGAAAACGCATTGCAAACAGCCAAAAATACTTACGTGGACATCGATATCTTCAAAGAAGAGAAAAAAGCAGAACAGAAAAAATTGGGACACCTTCCCACATCCTGTGTGGCTTCGGCTAAAATGCTGGAAAAGCAAAAAGCCGTTTACACAAAATACAACGTATTCCCCGAAGGCCTGTTGAATTACCTTATTGATTTTCTGAAAGCTTTTCGCGATGAGAACCTGCGTGAAGAAATTGAAAACGACGAAGAAAAAGTGATGAAGCTGGTAACACAGTATTTCCATTGCGGCTAAACCTGCCAGAGCTTGTTGTGGAAATAAACGTGGACATCGAAAGCAGATGTGCATTTTAGTTAATCAGCAAGTATGAGAACTAAAAACAGCATATATTTTTCGTAACTTTGAAAAAATACTAAACGCTGTTTTTATGAAACGGAAACCCTCATACGGACTGGCCTTAAGTGGCGGCGGAGCCAGAGGCATAGCACATTTGGGTGTTTTGCTGGCACTGGAAGAAAATGGCTTCTATCCATCTGTAATTTCCGGAACAAGTATGGGAGCCATGGTTGCAATTGGTTATGGACTGGGATTGCCGGTAATGGAAATGCTTTCTATCCTGAAAGATGAAATAAAACCGATTCACCTGACCAACATCAACATGCGAAGGTTAGGCATATTCAATTTGCGCAAAGTAGAAAATCTTTTTCGGGAATTGGCACCAAAAGATGATTTCAGTGTTTTAAAAATACCCACTTTTATTTCAGTTACCAACCTGAACAGTGGCTACAACGAAATAAAATCTACCGGAAAATTTATTGAATACACTATCGCTTCCGGCTCTATTCCTCTTCTTTTCAGACCTAAATTAATTGATGGAATTTACTATGTGGATGGCGGACTCACAAAAAATATGGCTGCAGAAATATTGAAAGATAAATGCGATAAACTCATTGGCGTACATGTAAATCACATTGCAGAAAAAGAAAGTTTCAGACGAATGAAAGATATTGCTGCACGTGCTTATCATTTGGCCATTTACAATACCATCCGCGACGAACTTGGCGCATGCGATTATATTGTTGACCCACCGGGAACCCGCCGTTACACCGCCCTGGACTTTAACAAAGCAGAAGAAATATTTGATGTGGGCTATAACGAAGGTCTGCAATTGGTAAAACAACTAAAAGCCGATGAAACAGAAGCGCATCATCCCATAACCTCCGGAATAAAAAAATCTTATCAAAAAGTTTCGGGGATTTTCCGTCCAAAGCAGGAGCCCTGAATAAACGTATTTGCCGATTGCTTATTTTTGCCGCATGATAATGATCGATGATACATTGGTCTCTGAAGAACTGAAAAACATCTGTTTTTCCTGCGACTTATCACAATGTCGTGGCGACTGCTGCGTGGAAGGTGATGCCGGAGCACCATTGGAAGAAGAAGAAATTTCTATTCTGGAGGATTACCTCAGCGAGATAAAACCATATATGGCCCGCGAAGGTCTTGAAGTAGTGGAGAAAAATGGTGTTTTTGATTATGATGTGGATGGTGAATACGTTACTCCGCTGGTCAACGACCGTGAATGCGCGTTTGTATATTTTGAAAACGGAATCAGCTATTGCGCCATTGAAAAAGCCTGGCTTGAAGGTAAAATAGATTTTCAAAAACCAGTCTCCTGCCATCTCTATCCTGTGCGGCTATCAAAGTTAAAGCATCATACAGCAGTGAATTATGACCGCTGGGATATCTGCAAAACAGCGCTCCTAAAAGGAAAACAGGATAAACTCCCGTTGTATAAATATCTAAAGACTCCTCTAATAAGAAAGTTTGGGACAACCTGGTATCAAAAACTGGTACAGGCTTTCGAAAATGATGAAAACCCATAGAAAACCTAATGCCAGCCTGATATTACACCATTAAACGTTGCCCGAAGTATTGCGCTGTGCCATAGTTTCCAAATCTTTATCAACATGGAACATCCCGGCCTTGTCTTTTCCAACCAGCTTTATTTTATCAAGAATGGTACGCATTGCACTTTCTTCTTCCACCTGCTCTGTAATGTACCACTGAAGAAAGTTTCCGGTGGTATAATCATTTTCTGCCACAGTTAAACCATAAAGTTCATTAATGGAGCGGGTGATAAACTCCTCATGCGCCAGCACCTGCGTAAAGACGTTTTCAAGCGAACCGAATTCAGCTTCCGGTGCTTCAAGTTCATACAAAGCAGCTTTCCCTCCACGTTCGTTAATGTAATGAATCATCTTCATTTGATGCATCCGCTCTTCATTGGTATGGTCGTACAAGAAAGCGGCAGCACCAGGATATCCGTTCACTTCGCACCAAATAGCCATGGCCAGATACAAACGTGATGAAAACTCTTCCTTTTGAACCTGCTTATTTAATGCTGTTTCAATATTTTCTTGTATCATAATAATTTAAATTAAGTTTTGTGTAAAGGTAATACTTCTCAAATAATAAAATAGCCGGTCATAGAAAAATAAGGACAAAAAAATTGCCCCTTTCGGGGCAACTTTTAAGCAAGAGTGAGTTGTTTATAGAGTTCTGTTAGCTTATAGGGGTTTTCAAATTTTACCAATTTAACCTTTTTCCCTTTTTCCTGACAAACTGGACA
>WFNG01000105.1 GCA_015488735.1 Bacteroidales bacterium
CTGAAAAGAAATAAGGCAGTGAGAAGTATGCCAAAACCAAATATAACAATATAACCGATGGTTGTTTCCATTGGGTACAAAAGTATAAAAATACAATATTATTGTTGTGTATGGCTAATAAAATTAGTTAAAATAACGGGTTGCATAACAATACAGGAATGCATCAATGCAGATTACAGGCGACTTTAATCTTTAATAACAGTCCTGCTAATTACCTGTTTTAATGGTTACCTGAATGGGGAAATGATCCGAGAAACGAAGGTGGTATTTTTTGTAGGAAGTAACTTTTAGTTTTGGAGAAGTAAAGAGATAGTCGATACGTAAAAAGGGCAGCGGTCCTGCATAAGTTGCACACAGTCCGTTCCCTTTGGTTACAAAGGCATCGGTCAGAACACTGGCAACGCGATGGTATGCATTGGATGAAGGAGTGTCGTTAAAGTCGCCACACAATACCACAGGGTAAGGACTTGCCTTAATTGTTTTCAATACAAGCGTTAGCTGTCTTTCACGTAATCTGAAAGCTTTTTGCAGTTTATGGTAGATATCTAAGAAATGATGTCTGACATTTTGTTTTTCCCAGGCGGGCGAAGGAGGTTTTGTCAGAAGGTCCAGATCTGCCTGTTCCATGCTGATACTTGCCAAATGGACATTCAGGAGTCGCAAGGTGTCATTTTTAAGTTTCAGATCGGTGAAAATACCAAAAGTACGATAGCCCTTGAACTTTAAATAATTACGGTTGATGATTTTATATTTTGAAACAATAATCAGCCCTGTATTTTTGCTCCCCTTTTGTGTATAGTAACTGTGGTAATAAGCATGGCTGAAATTTTTTCCCCGAAAGAGGTCTGATATCTTTCCCGAATATTCCTGAAGGCAAATTATATCAGGGGCTTCTTTTCTTAGAAATATGAGAATATCCTTCTTTACTTTAGGCTTAAATGCGGCATTGTTTTGTCTGGAAAATCCCTGTACGTTGTAACTTATTATTTTGAAATTTGATTTAGTTTCACTTTTGTTTCCCGGATGGAAGCTGAAATTATCACGAATATGGGGAATTCCCATTAGAATAACAAGAAGTGAAAGTAACAATCTGGCGTCTATACGCAGCATCCAGAATATCACAAAAAAAAGATTGACAAAAAGGATAATCGGATAAATAAGTCCAAATATGGCTATCACTGCAAAGTGCGATGGCAGTGTTTTACCTGCAAGATAGCTTAGCAATAATAAAGCAACGGCAATCCAGTTAAAGAACATGGCCGTATTTCGCAAAAGATGGCTGTTGCTTTTTCTCAATTAATTTTTATTACTTGATTTGAATAATAATTCTTTCTCTGCTTTTGTCAGGCTGGAATAACCTGATTTGGAAATTTTATCCAGAATTTTATCAATTTCTTTTTGGCTGGCAACTCTTTTTCGGTTGTATTCTTCATCAGTCATGGGATGTCCCGATGCAGGCCGGGAGGTATCGAAGCGTTTGTATTTTCGTTCGCGTTGCTTTAAATCAGGCATTTTTATGCCATCAAAAATACGTAGAAAGTCATGCCCGTTTCGCAAGGACAGTGCCCAGAAGAATCCCCAGAGGGCACCACCGATATGGGCAATATGACCACCTGGATTGCCTTGGGGAACACTCAAAACATCCAATACTACAAAAGCAATAGCCAGCCATTTTAATTTTATCTTTCCCAACAGGAAAAGATGAACGGTATAATCGGGAACATAAGTTGCAATAGCAATAATAATGGCCAGAATAGATGCTGAAGCGCCAAGTGCAACGGAATGCTGACGAACGGCAGCAAAAGCCGGAAAAATATTAAATGCGAGAACAAAAAATACAGCTCCTGCCAATCCGCCGAATATGTATGTCATTAGCAGTTTGCGCTGGCTTAGGTATTCGGTGAAAAGTATCCCGCCAAAATAGAGCATAACCATATTGAAAAGCCAATGCAAAAAACCCTGATGCAGAAACATGTAAGTAAAAATAGTCCATGGCATCTTTGCCAACTGGCTCAAACCCGATGGAAGGGCCAGATAACGGCTCAGCAGCGTGAGGCCGGAATAATCGGGAATCCCCGAAAGCCATGTAATGAGATGTACAACAGCTGTCAGCAGAAAAATAATGGTATTAATAAGAATTAGTCTGGAAAGAACATTTTTCCCAAAAAAGATATTCCTGAACAATTCGTTCCAGTTAACGGATGGACGCTGATATTGTTGATACATATTTTAATTTTTTACATGTCAGGGCCAAAAAGATGACCTTTCTTTTTCCAATACAAAATAATCAACAATCCTACCAACAGCCCGCCCACGTGTGCAAAGTGTGCCACATTGTCGCCCGGACGATCGCTAATGCCCTCAAAGAGTTCATATAAACCATAACCCAAAACAAACCATTTTGCTTTAATCGGAATGGGAAGAAATATGAGAAAGATACGTTCGTTGGGAAACATTACGCCAAAAGCAAGCAGCAGGCCAAAAATGGCACCCGAAGCACCAATTACAACCATTTGGTTCATCATTTCGGCTTTATAAGTCGAAAGAAAACTAATAACCTGCTGAATTTCAGTTGGTACTGCTGATCCGCTTGCGATAAGGTTCATGTTGTGGTTGAACAGGTTTAGATCGCTTTGCGAAAGTGTTGTGGTGAGAGCATTCAAATGAAAGCCATACTCGTGAAAATAAGCTTCTACACCGGGTACTGTTGGATGCGAAATAATGGCATTAAGCATATCCAGGTTTGCCCTGAGGTGAAAGTGAATCCAGAAAATATAAACAATGCCTGAACCCAGGCCGGTAAGCATGTAAAAGATAAGGAATTTTTTTCCTCCCCAAACATTTTCAATAACATTGCCGAACATCCAGAGTGCAAACATGTTAAAAATAATATGAGCCCAGCCGCCATGCATAAACATGTACGTAATAAACTGGTAAATTCTAAAACCGGAGGCCCCCGGATAGTGAAGGCCAAGGATATTGATGAGATCAATGTGGTATCTTCTCAGTGCCAGTGTGGCCAAAAAGAACAATGTATTGATGATAAGCAGGTTCTTAACAACCGGCGGCAATATTCTGAATCCTGTGGGACTGTATCCTCGCATAGCTTCTATTTTAAAAATTATTTTTCTTTCAAAAACTGTTCCAGCTTTTCCAGAGGAATAATACTGAGTATGGGCGAACCATCCGGCGCCTGTTGTGGTAATTTACAGGCAAACAGGTTGTTGAAAAGATAAGTCATCTGTTCATTGTTGAGCGTTGCCCCCTGTTTTATAGATAGTTGTGACGCCATCGCATTTGCCAGCCGAATATTATTATTCATACCCGGATTACTGTGTTGTTTTTTATAATCTTCAATAATTCGTTCCAGCGTCTCCCTGGTATTTTCGCCATCAAAATTTTCTGGTACGCCTTTCACTACAATACGATTATTATTGTGGTCTTCAAGCACAAATCCCAGTTGTGCCAGCAGCTCTTTTATCTCCTTTAAAATGGACATATCTTCGGTTGAGAAGTGGAAATCCTGTGGAAAAAGTTGTTGCTGTGATGCCTGTTGGTGTTCGGTGAGGAGCTGAAGATAATATTCATATAAAATACGCTGATGTGCCCTGTGCTGGTCAATAAGCATCAAGCCGGAACGTACATTACAGGCAATATATCTCAGATGTATTTGAAAAAAAGTGCCGGGTTGTTCCTGCTCTTGTGGCAGCTCCGTCTGCCCGCCGGGCGTTGTTCCCGGCTGGTCAGGTTCGGCCCGGACAATCTTTTCCCAATCCTGATGCGTATCTCTGTGTTGAAAAACCGATGCTGTTGCTTCAGGGTTGTTTTTTTCAGCTTTAAAAGGATTGTATTCGGGATTATAACGAATGCCGGGTTGTTTTATGTCGCCGGTAACAGGCGTTCCCAGTAAAGAATTCAACTCCGGATCCACATTAAAATCTATGGTCGGTGTCAGGTTATGAACGCCAATAGATTGTTTGACAGCCGCATGTAAAATGGCATAAATATAACGGGCATCTTTAAAATTCACTTCTGTTTTGGTGGGATGGATGTTGATGTCAATATCGGAGGGATCTACTTCTATATGAATAAAATAGGAGGGAAAAGTATCTGCCGGCAGCAGTTCGCTGAAAGCATTGGTAACTGCATGGTTAAGGTAAGGGTGTTTAATAAACCGCTGGTTTACAAAGAAATATTGTTCACCACGGGTTTTTCTGGCATATTGCGGTTTTACTATGAAACCTTTGATATGTGCCAAATCGGTTTTTTGTTCCACCGGTAACAACCGTTCGTTGTAAACTTTTCCAAAGATACCTACAATGCGCGATTTCTCTGTCGTTCCCGGAAGTTTGTAAACCAGTTTGTTGTTATGTGTCAGCGTAAACGAGATTTCCGGATAGATGAGGGCTACACGGTTAAATTCTTCAAGAATATGTCTTGTTTCTGCTGTGTCTGATTTTAAAAAATTACGGCGGGCAGGAACGTTAAAAAACAGATTCTTCACCGATATTGTTGTTCCCGCTTTACAAGGGCATGGTTCCTGGCTGATGACTTTGGAGCCTTCTATGCGAAGGCAGGTTCCCAGTTCCTGGTTGTGAGGTTTGCTTTTGGCTTCTACGTGGGATATGGCAGCAATGGAGGCCATGGCTTCACCGCGAAAACCCAGTGTGTGAATGGCAAATAAATCTTCTGCTTTTTGAATTTTAGATGTGGCATGGCGTTCAAAACACATGCGCATATCTACGGCCGACATACCACATCCGTTATCGGTAACCTGTATCAGTGTTTTTCCTGCGTCTTTTATGAGAAGGCCAATTTCAGAAGCTCCTGCATCCACAGCATTTTCCAGCAACTCTTTCACCGCTGATGCCGGTCGCTGAATAACTTCACCTGCGGCAATTTGGTTGGCAACCGAGTCGGGGAGGAGTTTAATGATATTCGACATAACCAGCACCGTCATTTATTTGGATACAAGACCGAACAAGGCCAGAAAATTTTCGACCAGATTGGTAAAAAGTATGACATAAATACTGCCCAGGATAAAAACCGTATAGACGAAATAGGTAAGTAAGCGAGTGGCCCTTTTACTACCAGATGCGGCGTCTTTTTGCCAGCGGCCTGACATTTTTAGTCGCAACAACTCCTCTTTACTAAGCTCCGATTTAAATCCCAGCTCTGCTTTCCTGCGTTCCCATTCTTCTTTCTCAGGATTGTAGTACCTTGGATTGTAGCTGAATTTTTTAGACTTCGGGGTTTTAAAAAAAACTAAACGCATGACAATAAATTTTGATACTGCAAAAGTACGACATTTTCAGGCAGTCTGGTTAACTTTTGTTATGGGCAAAATGGATGCATTCCCGGCATTTGCCCTCTGGTATTCCGTAAATTTTGTAATTGCTATGCTCCTGATAAAAACGCTTATCGTGGGGATAAATTTGCTACAAATAACCATGTTTTATGGTAATGGGGCGAGATTCTTCATTGTTTTTTCCACAAAGTCTCCCAAAAGGGTTTCACAAGGTAACACAAAATATATCCCTGTGTTATTCAATATTTTTGAAAAACAACAATTCAAACCAGATAAGATTTCTTCACTTACAATGCTCCAATATCTCAATAGGTTTGTTTTTAACAGGCCTGTTAATAATCGTAAGTTAAATTTGCCCTAAATGCACAACGGGTTTACAGGTAATGATTGGATATAATAAAATAGAATCGACAAAATCTAATTCAGGTTCGGGTTTACAGGAAATTTATCCCACAGGCGATACTCACTTCCTAATTTTCTGGTTAATTTTTTCCAAAGAAGCTCTGATTTTGTTTTGAATATGATGTC
>WFNG01000106.1 GCA_015488735.1 Bacteroidales bacterium
GCAATAAAATCTTTGTGGTCTTTTCGTACCACTTCAATAGTCCGGGTACGATTTTGTTTGCCTTCTTCATTGTCGCCGGCGGCCTGCGAATGAAACAACACCAATCCACCCAATAAATCAGGATATTTATTGGCAAAAGCCAACGAAACATAGCCACCCATAGAATGGCCCACCAATAATGTTTTGGTAATATTTTCGGTATCCAGTACGGCTTTCACGGCATCAGCCATAAACGACATACTGTGGTTATCACTAAACACCGATGTCTTTCCAAAGCCGGGTAAATCAATGGCTATAATTTTAAAATAAGGCTTCAGAAAAGCAATAAAATCATCCCAGATGTGAATATTTTCCAGAAATCCATGCAGTAAGACAACTGTATTCCCCTCTCCTTCCGTAAGATAATTTACCTGCCCCTTGTTCCAGCTTATCTGTTTTTCCATAACTCAATTTTTTCTGTAAAAATAAGCAGATTCAGGAAAACATAAACTATTGGGAAAAATAACAGATGTTAAAAATTGTTGAAAAACCGGAAGCTTTTCGAGGCAAGCAACCATCCCGCAAAACAGGATATTTTTTATTTAGTAAATGAAAATTATCGGATATTTTTCGTTTATCAAATGAAAATTATCGGATATTTTTCATTTTCACTTGTTTTATTATCTTTTTTATCCTAATTTAGCTCCCTGAACAAAAGGACAAGAAATGCGAAAAAGGAAGTTATACAATGAGGTAAAGCGTCATGTTGCAGAAAAGGAATACACCGTCATCACCGGGGCAAGGCAAACGGGGAAAACAACACTACTGATGCAGTTGCAGGAAGATTTGCTGTCAGAAAATAAAAATGTGCGTTATATATCTCTTGAAGATCCCGATATACTCTCCGGCTTGAACGACCATCCCGAGAATATTTTTAACTATCTAACGTTGAACGGGAAGGATAAAACCTATTTGTTACTTGATGAGATACAGTATCTTGACAATCCATCCAACTTCCTGAAATTTCTTTTTGATAAATATGCTTCCCGTTTAAAAATTGTGGCAACCGGTAGTAGTGCTTTTTACATTGACAGGAAATTTAAAGATTCGCTAGCCGGGAGGAAACGTCTGTTTACCCTTTACACCCTCGATTTTGATGAGTTTTTGGAGTTTAAAACAGAAAGTACAAGTTTGACCGAAGAACTTATAGAAATAAGAAAAAATGAAAAATATCAATCACTCAAAAGGCGTGAGCTTAGTATTCTTTTTAGCGAATATTTAACGTTTGGAGGATACCCGGCAGTAGTACTGTCCAATACCCCGGAGAAAAAGAAACTTTTACTAAAAGACCTCGTGCATTCTTACCTTCAAAAAGATATTTTAGAATCCCGGGTCAGAGATGAAAAAAATTTTTACAGCTTATTGATTTTACTGGCAAGCCAGGCCGGAAACATACTCAATATGAATGAACTATCAAACACTTTGGGTATATCAGTAACCGCCGTGGAGAATTATATTTATATCTTGCAAAAATCATTTCATGTCCACCTCATCCGCCCTTTTCATACGAATATCCGAAAGGAATTGACAAAAATGCCCAAGGTCTATTTTAACGATATTGGGTTCAGAAATACGATACTAAACAGTTACCAAAGTATTGAAACCAGGTTGGACAAAGGTGCCCTGATTGAAAATTATGCTTTCATCCGGCTACGCCAAAAAGTAGGACAGGAATATTTAAAATTCTGGAGAACAACAGGGGGGAACGAGATTGATTTTATTATCAATGTCCCCGGAAAATCTAAAAAAGAAGCCATCGAAATAAAATTCAACAGCACCTCGTTTAATAAAAAGAAATACAAAAAATTTCTTGAGATATATCCTGAATTCACTTTGAATGTCCGTGCATTGGTAGCCAAAAATAACGCCACGGATATTCTGGCTTTATAACTTTAACCTAAATCTCATTCCATTGAAAACCATTTTATTCATCGGCGGTTATAACTCTCAGGGCGGCAAAGCCGAGACTTTACGGCAGAAAAAAGGCTGGAAAGTCTATACCCTCCTTCCCGATTATGACAAAGGATTGTTGCAATGGGTTGAAGCGGCAGCACAAATACTCCGTGAACATCCCGTGGACGAAATCCACGCCTCTTCTACCGGCGCATTGGTGGCCTGCCTGTTTCCGCACAAAAAGGTGCTGTACAGCCCGGTGATTGACCCATTCCATCAACTACGCGAACCGCTTTTCAAGAAAAAATTCCTTGGCGAGGCAACGGTCATTGAGCAGTGTAATGCCTGTACCCTCATTATCCCCGAAGATGATGATGTGCTTTTCAATGACATTACGCTGGCGTTTTGCAGAAAGAACCACATCACACCGGTCATATCCAAAAACGATGACCACCGGCTGACACGCTATTTCGGAAACTTGTAATACACGGCAAGAATAGGTTTCGTGAGTTCAGTTTATAGATACCGTTAAGTTTCATTGATTTACATAAAAATTACTACTTTTACAAAAATTAACACGCTACATTATGACAACAGAGAATTCAGCATTAATGAAAAAAGGCCGTGAGTCGCTCAAAGGAAACTGGGGCCTGGCCATCGGCACTTTTTTTGTCGTTTTTTTAATCGAAGGGGCCGTTCAATCCATTCACAAAGGGGGCGGCAGTATTCTTTCTTTAATCATTGGCGGGCCTTTTGCCCTTGGCATGGCCATGTTTTCACTTTCCTATTCTCGTCATCTGGAGCCCCGATTTGAGCAGGTTTTTGAAGGATTTCGTGACTTCGGGAGAACCCTGGGTGCTTATCTGCTCATCGTTTTGTATGTTTTCCTGTGGACACTCCTGTTGATTGTTCCGGGAGTTATTGCTGCCCTTTCTTATTCAATGACCTTTTTCATTATGACGGATGACCCTGACATCAAGGCCACGGATGCCCTCAAAAAAAGCAAGCAAATGATGAACGGCTATAAAGGGAAACTGTTTGGGTTGTATTTCCGGTTTTTTGGCTGGGGATTGCTTTGTATTTTAACACTTGGCATAGGCTTTTTATGGTTGGCTCCATGGGTGCATGTTACTACTGCCCATTTTTACGACGACATAAAAGACAACCCGGCCGTTACGGTTAAAACGGTTTAGTTATATCTGCTTTTGAAGGTATTTATCCTAAAATGTATTTTTAGCTATCCTTTGTTACGGTACTGAGTCCGCAGCCAGATTTTATAAACCGGATCCAGAATTTCCGGTTTTCCGGGGATTTGTTCATCAATAATTTCTTTACTAATGAGTGCTTTTTTTATCTGAATCACGTTGGAAGAACTATTCAAATGGTACTTGGCTATGGTATCATTCGTGGTCAGCTTTTCCACCCCATCAATTAATGCCAGCAGAAAATTAATCTGGGAAGTAGTCAATGCTTCTGTAATATTTTGAAAAAGGAGGCTTAGTTGTAAAACCAACGATTCAATGGCTTCATTAATAATCTTATCTGTTATTTTTTTACCACTTCTGAGCCAGCAATTTTGTGCCAGTTGTTGAACGTAATACGGGTGATTTTCAACAAGAAAGGCAATGTGGGATGCCTGTTTTTTTGTAATTGATTTACCGGTAGAGCCAAACCTTTCCCTGATAAAAGTTTCCCAATATTTTTCAGGGATTTTATTCAAAAACATCAAATCGCCAAATTTGTAAAAGGGCATAGAAGGAGAAGCGAAAACCTCCGTAAGCATGTGCCGTTTACTTCCGTACAAACAATAGGAAGTCCGTTGCTGAGTTTGCCAAAACGACCGGGTTTTCTTTTGAAAGGCTAACGAATTATCAAAAAAGCCAATATTTTGAAATTCATCAATGCAGATAATGAAATTGTAATCTTTCGCTTTGGCAATGGTTTCGGGCAGATTCAGAATTTCATCCGGTTGCTTTTTAATCTCCGACCAGTCAAGCCCGAAACTGAATTCCTGTTGTGCATCAGGTGAAAACGTTATTTTGGGAGTCCATTGTTTTAAGAATCTTTTTGTGTCGGCGATAAGTTCTTCCATTTTTCCCGAGACTTCTTTGAATATCTTCTCCGACAGAATTTTATAAAAATCCTCTTCGGTTCGAATATTGAACATGTCGAGATAAATAACTTTTATCCGGCGATTTTCTTTCGATATCTCCTCACCGGCTTTTTTTACCAGCGACGATTTCCCCCATCGTCGTGGAGAAATTAACAGGGTGTTTATTCCGGAAAGAAAATTCTGCTTTAAATGGCGTAATTCATCCTCCCTGTCCGTAAAATTTTTATCAGTAGCCAGTTTCCCGAAAACAAAAGGTGTTTCCATATCTCTCTTTTCCTGCAAAGATAGGTAATAAATTTATTAGTAACAAATTTATTAGTAAGACATTTATTACTTGTGTACTTTCCGGATAAATTCTTCCACTTCCGGCACGCCTCCCTGATAAATGAGGTAACCATTATAAGGTTCCCGTAAAGTAATTTCGTCATTTACCGGCGTGAGCATCATCTCTTTTACCTTTTGCGGATCGTTGGTTTGTCCAAGTATCCAGCTCAGTTTTACCCAGGCCACTTCGGGCAACATGTTCCCGGCAGGAATAATACCACGTGCCATCATGTCGCGGCCCGTATCGTACACAAACATTTGCACATAGCCCCACAGCGTTTGCAAAGTCATAAACATATGAATTCCTTTGGCATGGGCACGCTCAATGGCGGGATACAGTTCCTTATTCACATGTCCCAGGCCGGTTCCCACAAAAATAATCCCTTCGTATCCTTTGTCAATCATAGCATCCAGCACATCAGGGTGCATCCCGGGATAGTAGTAAAGCATGGTAACTTTCTCGCTGAAATAGGGTAGAATCTTCACATTTTTGTCTGCACGGCGTTTGTTGTAATGCTTTTTGATGGGGATAATTTCCTTTCGGCTGATACGTGCCAGCGGCGTATCGCCAATGGTCCGGAAAGTGGAGCGATAAGAGGAGTGCATTTTTCTGACACGGGTTCCTTTGTGCAGCAAACCATACTCATCGGAGGTAGGGCCAAACATACAAACCATCACTTCCGCAATGTCGGAATGGCCGGCGGCTTTCATGGCATGCATCAGGTTCAGGGCGGCATCGGAGCTGGGACGGTCGGACGAACGTTGCGAGCCTACCAGCACCACCGGGACCGGCAGGTTCTGGCACATAAAAGTCAGTGCTGCCCCGGTATGATGCAGGGTGTCCGTGCCGTGCCCAATGACGATTCCATCGATACCTTTTTCAATTTCTGCACCAATGGCTTTGGCCAACGCGATGTATTGCTTTGGCCCCATATTTTCACTAAAAACGGCAAAGACTTTCTCCGTTTCAAGGTTACAAATATCGGCCAGCTCGGGAACAGCCCCATAAAGTTCACCCGGTGAAAAAGCCGGAATTACGGCACCGGTACGGTAATCGAGCCGTGAGGCAATGGTCCCGCCCGTTCCCAGCAGCTTAACCCTCGGCAGGCCGGGGGTAATGGGAAATTCCTTTTCGGGAATTTTGTAATGTGCTTTTTTATAACCCGTTTCCTGCATCTTTTTCACGGTTTTCACATCAAGGCCAATGTTGTAGCCGGTAGCAATTTTCAATACAATGTGCTGGTCGTCATCGTTTTCGGACCGGGGAAGAACGGTTCCGTCAAAATGCCCGCGGGTAGTCTCAATAACGGCAGTGCCCCACACGCGAACCTTAAATTTTTTGAGCAATGCCAGCGCATCGCCTTTGTATCCCTGAAAAATATCATTGTCCATGCTGTTTGTTTTTGCTCGCTTTCGCGAAAATTCTTATTGAAGCTGCTTCAGTTTCTCACTCAACACCGACAAATCCATGTTGCCGAGTGCCGTTTTGCGTAACCTGCCCATAACCCAGTTGTGTTCTTTTTCTTTATTGATTTCCGTTTTCCCTTCCCTGAATTTCGAGAACAGGATGGGGATACGCGCAAGAATCTCCTTTTCGGAATGACGTTTGAAGCCAATGGCTGTGAGTACCGAAGCAAATTCCATTTTAGGATAAGCCACAATCACAGGCAACATACTTTCTGCCAGCTGGGGATGCAGCTTGTTTTCTTTCAAAAGAGAAAACAGGGGAGACAGAATTTTGAACGGGAAAGGCTTTCCGGTTCCATAATGACTTAATGCAAATTTGAGTTTTTCGCCAAGGAAAGTACCGATATAAACCGGAGAGATCCCCGTTCCGCTGATGATCTTTTCCATAAGCGGAAAAAGATTTTTGGAAAAGAGAAAAGTGTAAACATCTTCCGGAACATGCTGGCTCTTTAATGTTTTGTAGCGGGCAATCATCTCCTCCGGAAGACTTTGTCCTATTCTTTCGATATCCCCATCATCCAACGGGATAGGTGCAGAATCGGTGTCGGGATACATCCGGTTGGCACCGGGAAGTACGCGCTCAAAAACGGTCGTGCCATTGGGAAGCGACTTCCGCGTTTCGTTGGGGACACCTTTGAAAGCCATCCGGCAACGTTCTTCAATAGTTTCCAGTGCAGTAGGCATGTCAGCATCTGCTCCCCAAATCACCAGCCAACCATCTTTTTCAGCAGCCTGAACTTTCTGAACAATTTTCTCCCGGTCTTTTTTCCCCGGCAAGGGTTTCAGCTCCTCACTGTGCATCAGGTTGGGATATTCGAGGCAGGCAATCACTTTCAGCCTTTCGGAAAGCTCATCGGCAAACATCCTGTCGGGCTGGGTAA
>WFNG01000107.1 GCA_015488735.1 Bacteroidales bacterium
ATACTAAATTTGTGTTTTAAAAGTTTTTAGTCAGGTTTTATAATTTAAGTTTTATCTTTTACCAACACTAAAAAAGCTAATACAAAAACTCTTGAATAACTTTGTTAAGCTTATAAATAAATTAAAGTAAGAAAAATAATTTAGAAAAAATGGAATGTGCCATTTTTGGAATATAACAGAATCAATAACCGGACAGGTTAAGCGTACCTGTCATACTTCCGGATGACTTATTCTCGTAAATTACATAGATTAAAAGAAACATGGAATAATTTGAATTTCGTTTTGATTATTGAAAATTGATTAAGGGGTTCTGCAATTCTCTTTAATCAAATTGAAAATAAATTATTAGAACCCCGACAATCTCTTTTGAGAGTAAATTTATTTACTTATGAAAAAAATTCTTTTTGTACTCATGTCGTTTTTTCTTGTCTTCCCCGCGATGGCGCATCAACAGAAAGCAAAAAACGATAGTGAAACGGTATTGCGCCACACACTAAAAAACGGGCTGCGTGTTGTCATTATCAAAAACCCTCTTGCGCCTGTTGTTACAACTGAAATAAATTATCTTGTTGGTTCCAATGAAGCGCCTAAAGGTTTTCCGGGAACGGCTCATGCGCAGGAGCACATGATGTTTCGTGGTAATCCCGGTTTGTCTGCCAATCAGCTGGCAGATATTACCGCTGCAATGGGTGGTGATTTTGATGCGGATACCCGGCAAATGGTTACGCAATATTTTTTCACTGTCCCGGCAGAAGACCTTGACATTGCCTTGCATATTGAATCTATTCGTATGCGTGGTGTTCTGGACAGTGAAAAATTATGGGACAAAGAACGCGGCGCCATTGAACAGGAAGTAGCCAGGGATTTGTCGAGCCCCCAGTATGTATTTTATAAAAAGTTGTTAGCTGCCATGTTTAAAGGAACGCCCTATGCTCATGATGCGCTTGGAACCCGTCCTTCGTTTAATAAAACGACCGGCGCCATGCTGAAAAAATTTCATGATACATGGTATGCTCCCAATAATGCTATTCTGGTTATTGTGGGAAGAGTCAATCCAAAGGAAACATTGGCAAAAGTGGAGAAGCTTTTCGGCAACATTCCGGCTAAAAAGTTACCTCCTCGTCCTGCCATTAACCTTCAGCCTGTAAAACCCGATACGCTCCATTTGAAAACAGATCTGCCTTATGGACTGGCCATCGTATCCTTTAGAATGCCGGGAACCGACAGCCCCGATTATGCCGCAGCTCAGGTTTTATCCGATGTTTTGTCTAACCAACGGGGGAAGCTGTATTCATTGGTTCCGGAAGGAAAAGCTTTATACACCGGTTTTTCAATGAACGCATTGCATAAAGCCGGTCTTGGATTTGGCATTGCAGTATTTCCAAAAGGGGGGAATTCAGAAAAACTACTCCATGAAGTATCCTCTGTACTGGCTTCGGAAGTAAGAGATGGGGTAAATCCCGATTTAGTCAAAGCTGCCAAACAGCATGAGATTTCTTCTTTCGAGTTTCAGAAAAATTCCGTATCAGGGCTTGCCTCTGTATGGTCACAGGCTCTTGCTGTTGAGGGCAGACAGTCTCCTGCTGAAGATTTACAGGCTATTGAAAAAGTAACGGTTCAGGATGTAAACAGGGTTGCAAGGAAATATCTGGACCCGAATCATGCCATCGTGGCCATTTTAACCCCGCAATCATCCGGTAAACCAATATCCCATAAAGGATTTGGCGGTGCAGAATCCTTCGCACCCAAAAATCCTAAACCCGTTAAACTGCCAGAGTGGGCGCAAAAAGCCATAGGAAGGTTAGTAATTCCAAAATCCATTGTTAATCCTACCGTTACCACTTTACCCAACGGCATTAAGTTAATCGTTCAACCCGAGCATATAAGTAATACGGTAAGTGTATATGGAAGCATTAAAAACAAACCCAACCTGGAAACTCCCAAAGGTCAGGAAGGCGTTGATGATGTGTTGGAACAGTTGTTTAACTATGGTTCAAAAACATTAAACAGGGTACAGTTTCAGAAAGCGCTGGATGATATCGGTGCAAACGAATCTGCCGGGAGCAATTTTTCGCTTCAGGTTTTAACAAATCAATTCGATAAGGGGGTTCAGTTGCTTGCCGATAATGAATTACAACCTGCTTTACCTGCCCGTGCATTTATGATTCTTCAGCATCAAACGGCAGCGCTTGTGGCTGGTCAGATGCAAAGTCCTGATTATCTTTTCAATAAGGCAATAAAGGCTTCTCTGTTACCCAAAAGCGATCCGGCTTTACGTCATCCGACACCTGCTTCGGTGATGTCACTAAAATTGCAGGATGTGAGAGATTATTATCAGAAAACTTTCCGCCCTGATATGACTACCATTGTTGTTATTGGAAATATTACTCCTGAAAAGGCCAAAACGGTCGTTGAAAAATATTTTGGCAACTGGAAAGCAACCGGGAAAAAACCTAACGTGGAATTCTCGCCGATACCTTTAAATAAGGCTTCTGAAACCCATGTTCCTGATGCAAGCAGGGTGCAGGATCGCGTTGTATTGGCTGAAAACCTCGGTCTTACCCGTTCCAATCCCGATTATTATGCGCTTCAGGTTGGTAACCACGTACTGGGTGGTGCATTTTATGCTACACGTCTGTTCCGCGATCTTCGTGAAAATTCAGGATTAGTTTATTATGTTTCTTCCTCTTTTAATATCGGGAAACATCGTTCGGATTATGCGGTAAATTACGGATGTGATCCGCCGAATGTTTTAAAAGCCAAAGCCATTGTTATAAGAGATTTGAAACAGATGCAAAAAGAAGAGGTAACGCCAAAGGAATTACATCAGGCAAAAACACTTCTCCTGCGCAAAATTACGCTGTCAGAATCAAGCGTGGATGATATTGCAAATGGATTACTGCAACGATCACTGAAAGGTTTACCACTTGATGAACCCATTATTGCAGCCAGACATTATGTAAAAATTACGTCCGGACAAGTGAAATCAGCTTTTGCAAAATGGATTAATACCGGTAACCTGGTTCAGGTAACCCTGGGACCCAATCCCAAATAATATTTGAAAAAGGAGGCTGCTTTTTTTAGGCAGCCTCTTTTGTTTAAGGTTTTTCTCAGCATATAGACCATTTATTAAAATTAGAGGATCTTGCGTCTTTAGGGTCTCTACCGGCAGATATTTTAAGTCAGAATAAACTTAATGAAGGAGTCAGATAATTCCCAAAATTGTATTAATTTTACCGGCAACAGAAAAATTTTAAACATGAAAAAAACAGCTTTAATTTATTGGGGAAAAGGTGGAAACGTTGAAAAATCCGCTAAAATAATTTACCAACAGTTTGACCCGGAAACCATCGATTTTTTTGCGTTGGATAGCTTTGACGTGAATAACATCAACAATTACGGTATGGTTATTATCGGCGGTTCTACCGTTGGTGCCGAAAACTGGGAAGATGCAACTGATGATAACAAATGGAATGAATTTTTCAGGACTATCCAAAAAATGGATCTAACCGGATTAACAGTTGCTGCTTTTGGTTTAGGAAATCAGGTGCTTTATCCCGAGCATTTTGTAGATGGTCTGGGAATCTTTCATGCAGAGATTGCAAAAACCAAAGCACGGATGATTGGTTTCTGGCCAACAGAAGGCTATCAGTTTACAAATTCTGATGGTACACACGATGACAAATTTTACGGTTTGGCCCTTGATGAGGACAATGAGCCTGAAAAAACAGAAACCCGTGTTCAAAAATGGGTTGCACAATTAAAAACAGAAATGGGCGTTTAAAAAACCTGTTTCTTAGTCTTGGAAAAAGTCTGCTTTTTTTATAATCAGCAGACTTTTTTGTTTTTGTCAGCATTTGTAATAATTCGAAGTAAAATCAACGGCTGATTAAAGTTTTATAACTCCGGTAACGACTAAAAATATCTTTTACAAAATTGTAAGTCTCCCATCCGCGCATATAACCATTGCGTACCACAGGATCGTGATAATATTTTTTTTCCGAAAGGTGCAACACAAAATAATCCACATTATTCGTCCATATATTAGGGTTTTTCCCGAATTTCTTTGCCAACCGGCGTGCATCCAAAATGTGACTTAATCCGCCATTATAAGACGCCAAAGTAAACTTTATCTTTTCCACAGAATCCGTAATTGTTTTGGGTAACTGGTTCTCAAATGATTTTAGCAGACTCACGCCGGCGTTAATTTGTGCCTCCTCACTCGAGTCTTCCGTTATTCCATATTCTTTCATGGTTTCCGGCATAAGTTGCATGAGTCCGTAAGCGCCCACCCAGGAGGTTACATGGGGTTTGAATTCAGATTCCTGATAAATCATGGAAGCCAGTAACCGCCAGTCCCAGTGTATCCTTTTGGCTGCTTTTTTTATTAAACCATCGTAAGGCGAGAGCTTACCGCCGGTATAAGAATAATATTCGCTTTTGACAAGGCGTTTTACCCGCATGTTCTTAAAATATTTATTATATAACAGCCTTGATTCCAGTGTTTTATTGAACACGCGAAGCCAGGCATCCAACGTGTCAACAAGAGGTTTTTGATCTTTACGAACAGCCCACGCAATTTTTTGTTCAAAACTAATAGGCGTTTTTACGTCTATATTGGGATAAATTTTGGCCGAATTGCGGGCTACAATCTGATCAGCTACGGTATAATCTATTTTATGCTGGGCCACTTCCTGAATCAATGTTTCTGAGCTTACCGTATCCTGAACAATATAAATGGTGTCGCCGATACTGTTTTCCAGATTGAGTAGTTGTTGATAATAAACAGACCCTTTCCGAATATGAATGGTAACGCCGCCCAGGTTAATCAGGTTTCGGATAAGATGCGCGTTTATCTCATCGGCAGTAGCCATTTTCTGATAATTTTTGGGTTTTCGTTGTACCAGTACCTGGCGTGTATAAAAAAGCGGTTCGCTAAAAAGTAAAAACTTTGCACGATTACGCGTTACTGTCAACCCCATGGCAAGCACATCTGCCCTGCCCTCCTGTAAATACCGAAAACTACTGTCCAGATTAGCTTCAATGCGCAAGTCAACAGAAACTCCAAGATACTTTGCAAAAGCCTGCAACAATTCATACTGATATCCTAAACGTTCACCCCGGTATATAAAAAAGGTGTTGGAACTATAATCAGTAAGCGCGATAATTTTTTTTCGTGCCAAAATGGAATCCAGCAAATTTACCTTTTTAAAATGCGGATCAGCAGCGCTTTTTCCAGAATGGAATGAATTTCTGCAACCTGCAAATAAGATGAACAAAACCAGAGAGATAACCAGTATTTTTTTCATAAAAAAGTACTTTACGATGACTAAAGTAATAAATTTGGGGAAATCGCCAAATTTTGGGAAGGAAGGAAACGAGAAGAATACAAAACAGACATCTCACTTATTCTGTTTAATGGGTTATTTCCCCGGTTAAAATTCCCGTCAAACTTTATTCTCCGGATTGAAAAAAATTCCTATTTTTATTGGTTCAAACGCGTTCGACACTCATGAGCAAAAAATTCTTTTTCCTATTTCTGTTTATCTTGACTTCTATAGTGATAAACGCACAGGACTTTACCAAAATAAATACCCGCCTAAAGGGAGTTATGCAGCCGGTGATGAGCTGGCTGAATGTGAACAGTAAGGATTATCCGGATGTTTTTCTTAGTGGAGATTATTATATAAAAAACAAACATTTCGTCATCTCGCAGCTTAACAGAGCAGTACAAAAGAACCGGTTTGTGTATTTACATTCACCTTTTCCGGCTTTGTACCGGGGCGATGCTGCTGCTGCCGATTACAATAAAGATGGAAATGAAGATATCGTAATAACGGGTCTTAATGTATTTAACCAGCCTGTAATGCAACTTTACCGAAATGACGGCCATGGGCATTTCATCCGTGTTCCGCAATCGTTCACACCATTGTATGATGGCTCCATAGAATGGGGCGACTTTGACCACGATGGTGATCTGGACATCCTGGTTACGGGAAAACGTAAAGATGGGAAACCGGTTACAACAATTTACCGAAATGACAATGGTGTTTTTTCCAAGTACCCCATTCAGGTACCGGGCGTTTACAATGGGGTTGCCCGTTGGGGCGATTTTGATCACGATGGTGATTTGGATATTCTTATTACCGGCAACGATGGAAACGGGCCGTTTACCGCCATTTATAAAAATGTTAATGGTAAATATTATCTGTTGAAACAATCTTTTGTACAGCTTCAAAACAGCGATGCCCGGTGGGCAGATTTCGATAAAGATGGCGATCTCGACTTCATTATCAGCGGTGAAGACAAAGACGGCTTTCCCGATTGCCGGATTTATTCCAATGGCCCGAACGGTGTTTTTACCAGTGTTCCCATATCCATTCGTCCGTTAAAATCATGCAGCATTGATGTGGCCGATTATGACCATGATGGAGATCCTGATATTGTTATGACAGGTGAATCTACGGAAAGACCCTACACAGAAGTTTATGAAAATGAATTGAACTTTAACTTTAAAAAAATTGTCACAGGTATTCCAGGCGTAAGCAATGGCAAAGCGCTTTGGGGCGATTATGACCATGATGGAGATATGGATTTGCTGGTTGCAGGTATTACCGTCTGCTACAATTTTATCGGTCAGGTGTACCGAAACAACCTGAAACCTAAAAAAACCAAAGCCAAACCGGAAACAGTTCTTCCCCTCCCAATTTATAACCGGGGGCCCCTTTATTATTATGTATTTTCGTCCTGTTATTGTGATCCTTCCGGAGGCAAAAAGGCAAGGTACAATATGTATATCAGTAATATACATAAAGAAAAATCTGCTTACTCTTTGAATTATAAATTTAATGCTTTGCTTATTAAAATTGTTCCCAACTGGGGTAAGGCAGACCCCGGACATCGTACTTCCAATGCCTTTGTAACAAAAAAAGAAGCGGAAGCATCGCGAATGCAGGTGATTGAATCATATAAAGCGACTGGTTTTGAAGTCCATTTTATAAATTGGTAACATTTTTGAGATATGGAAATTTTGTTTACTGTTCTCTCTCGGGTATAAAAAGCCGAAAGGAGTTTATAATTATCTTTGAAAAGAGAAATTTTTTTCTCTGAAACACTAAAAAATGCCGAATCTTTTTACATTTGCGCTCTTACAATGAAAAGAAAAAGAAAACTCGCAGACCGGTTACTCATTCTTAGCAGAAAGATTCCTGATAAACAGTTGATGATTGTTCTCAGCATAGTGGTAGGATTTTTGGCAGGAATAATTGCCGTTTTTATGAAAAACATTGTGTTTTTAATAAAAAGGCTGCTGACAGGCGGATTTGAAATCGATTATTCCAATTATCTCTATGTAGTCTATCCGGCGATGGGTTTGCTGCTGGTAATCCTTTTTATAAAATATGTATTGCGCAGGCCGGTGCGCGATGGTATTCCCAACGTGTTGTACTCTATTTCGCGCAACCACGGAATTATTAAGTCACACAATACTTTTTCTTCTATTATTACCAGTACGATTACCGTTGGCTTTGGCGGTTCGGTTGGGTTGGAAGGCCCTACCGTAGTTACCGGGGCTGCATTTGGTTCATTTATTGCAAAAAATCTGGGTCTAAACTACAAGCAGGTAGTTGCTGTTCTTGGATTTGCCTCCGCAGCAGCTATGTCAGCCATATTTAAAGCCCCTATTGCTGCTATTGTCTTCGCCCTCGAAGTTATCCTTTTTGATATGACCATGAGCTCGTTGGTGCCCTTGCTGCTTGCCTCCATTGTTGCCGCGTTAACCTCGTATGCTTTCCTGGGACAAAATGTGTTGTATCCGTTTCAGGTGGTTTATCAGTTTAACCTATCTGATACGATTTACTATTTTGCGCTAGGAATTTTTTGTGCTCTTATTTCTGTATATTACATCAAGGGATATGTTTATAGTGGTAAGCTATTTGATAAAATTCCCGGATGGCTTAGCAAACTATTGGTCGGCGCTTCCGCTCTGGGTTTATTAATTTTTCTTATGCCTTCACTTTATGGTGAGGGATATGAAGCCATAAACACGGCTTTAAAAGGGAATATGAGTTTTATTTTTGATAACAGTATTTTTTACAGCCTGAGGGGCAACGATGGAGTTGCACTGATTTTATTGTTGGCAATTATTTTATTGAAAGTGGTTGCCACATCTGTTACTTTCAGGGCAGGTGGAATTGGTGGTGTTTTTGCACCAACTTTGTTTATCGGAACAATGACCGGTTTGTTTTTTGCCAAAGCTTTCGGCTTTTTCGGAATAGCAAACCTGCCCATAAGTGATTTTGCGCTGGTTGGTATGGCGGGATTGCTGGCAGGAGTTGTACACGCCCCGTTGACAGCTATTTTTCTTATCGCCGAAATTACAGGAGGCTATTCTTTGATTTTCCCAATTATGATTGTCGCTACCACCTCTTATGGCTTAACACGGGTCTTTGTTGACCGTTCTATATATACCATTCAGCTATCCAAACACGGGGATATGCTTACGCATCATAAGGACAAAGCATTGCTTATTATGATGAGTATCGAGAACCTCATTGAGACAAATTTTAAAACAGTACATCCCGAAGGCTACCTGAAAGATCTGGTAAAAGTTGTGGCCGACTCCAAAAGAAATATATTCCCGGTGGTGGATGATAACAATGACTTTTATGGCATCATTGTTATGGACCAAATCAGGCATATTATGTTTGAGCCTAATATGTACGATAGCGTTACCATAAGAAGCTTAATGTTTCATCCATCTACCATTGTAAATTTAAGTGATGACATGGAAACGGTAGCCGGGAAATTCCAACACACAGGTAAATATAATCTTGTTGTTCTTGACAATGGAAAATATATAGGCTTCGTCTCCCGTGCCAATGTTTTTTCACATTACCGCCAGCTTCTCAAAGAATTTTCCGAGGATTAGCTTTCTCCAAACTATTAAATATGGCTATTGCACAAAATGTCATAAAGAAGGTACAAAAAACCGAACAGGCTATTTTACATTTTATGGTTTTGCATATAGGATAATCGAAATTTCCGGAGGAAAGGGCAAAACATGGTCAAGTAAAAAGTCGATTTCAGGTTTCGCTGGTTAAATTATCTTCAAACCGATTGTAAAATTCAGTAATTTAGTGCAATAAAAAATTTTTATAAAAAGACAAAAGCACAGGAATATGATTATTTTTGCGGCGTCTTAAAAAAAGATAAAATTGGATATTTATCATAAAATACTTAAAAAACCGATTACAAGTATCCATAATCGGCAACTAAGGATAGAGGTTCTTTTTCTTAGCGTTGTTATTGGTGCGTGGGGTGGGATTTCAGCCGTATTACTGAAAAATATTGCATATTATACTCATCAATGGGTTACACAGGGATTTGATTTTGGAAAAGGCTATTATGCTTATCTTGCACTGCCCCTCATTGGCCTTTCGCTTACCGTTTTGTTTACCAATTATGTCGTAAAGGATAAGTTATCTCATGGTGTAAGTATCGTACTTCATGCCATATCCAAACGCTTTGGTAAATTACCAAAACATAATTTATACTCCTCCATGGTGGCCAGTATCTTTACTATTACCTTTGGGGGATCCATGGGTTTTGAAGCCCCTATTGTATTAACCGGAGGCGGTATCGGTTCATTTTTGGGCAGGCGTTTCCACATGAACAGGAAAACAATTATTATTTTGGTAGGAGCAGGGGCAAGCGGAGCACTTGCCGGAATCTTTAAAGCACCTATTGCCTCCACAATTTTTTCTTTGGAAATTTTAATGATTGACCTTACCATGGCCAGCCTGATTCCCATATTGATTGCCTCTGTCACCGGGGCATCCATGGCCTATTTCTTAATGGGAAACCAGGTATTGTTTTCCATTCACCTGAGTCAGTCTTATCAGGTTGACAACCTCCCTTACTATGCTATACTGGGCATCTTTACCGGTTTGGTTTCGCTCTATTTTACCCGCACTACCTTTATGATAGAAAATTTAATGGATAAATTTAAGCGGAAAATCGACAAAGTACTTGTTGGCGGAATCATGCTGGGGATAATCATATATGTATTCCCGTCAATATATGGTGAAGGATATGAATTTTTGAGAATGTTGATTTCCGGCAATGCCAATGTTCTTGTAAATCAGAATATTGCCGCATCTTCAGGAAGGATTTGGCATTTGCTTTTACTGTTAGGTCTCATTATGGTTTTCAAAGTAATTGCTATGGCTACTACCGGAGCTAGTGGTGGTGTTGGCGGTATTTTTGCTCCCTCGTTGTTTATGGGAGGGGTAGCCGGTGTTTTTTATGCCAAAATGATAAATGTTCTTCCTTTTGTTAATGTTCCCGAAAAAAATATGGGTGTTGTGGGTATGGCTGGTGTTATGGCTGGCGTTATGCATGCACCACTGACGGGGATTTTTCTGGTCGCCGAATTTACCGGGAATTACCAATTGTTTGCCCCCTTAATTTTTACCGCCATATTTTCTTATCTTACCATTAGCCTGTTCGAAACGCATTCTATTTATACCAAAAGACTGGCCGAGAAGGGAGAACTTATGACGCACCATAAAGACAAAGCGGTCCTCCAAATGATGAGAGTGTCGAATCTTATTGAAACTAATTTCAGAACTATCAATAAAAATGCAAATCTTGGCGATTTGGTTCAGGTACTGACAAATTCCGAAAGAAACCTTGTAGCGGTTGTGGATGACGAGAATAACTTTCAAGGAATTATCTTTATGAACGATATCAGAAATATCATTTTTAAACCGGAACTTTATAATACAATTCGGGTTGACGAATTGATGTACATGCCAGAGCCTCTTGTTAGCCCCGATGAAACCATGGAAGAAGTTACAAGAAAATTTCAGGATACCGGTAACTATAATCTACCGGTAATTAAAGATGGAAAATATCTGGGATTTGTTTCAAGAGCACAGGTTTTCTCCCAGTATCGTAAATTACTTCGGGAATTTTCGGACGAATAAAAAAGACGATTGTCCGTTTGTTTGCAAAACAGACCATTGTTTTTTCAATTTTTTTTAACTGAATACACTATTTAAGCTATATTTGTAGTGTTAAGAATTTTTGAAAATATATTCATCTAACGAAAGTATTATGATTTATTTAGATAATTCCAGAAAGGACATGTTCCCGGGAATGGTGCGGTTTTACGAGGACTACCCCATTAAAGGAATTCGGTTTGTTGATATTACCCCGCTGTTTATGAGCAAACTTTCCATGGAGATTGTAGTTAACAGTGTTGCAGATTATTTTCGTGATAAAGTAACCATGGTTGTTGGTATCGAAGCCCGCGGATTTATTCTTGGAACGGCTATTGCCAATCAGCTGGGTGTTGGTTTTGTGCCCATGCGTAAAAAAGGAAAACTCCCCGGAGACGTTTACACTGCTTCATTTAAAAAAGAGTATGGAGAAGACGTTCTTGAAATGAAAAAGGATGCTTTGGTTGAAGGAACACATGTCCTTGTGGTTGATGATATTCTGGCTACCGGCGGAACTTTTAAGGCTGCTGCCAAAATTTTGGACTGGGCTAAAGTGAAACCGTATTATTACTGTTTTATTAATTTAAATATTATTCCGGAGAATTATTCTCTGAACGGAGAACTTTACGTGGATTATCTTATTGATATGAAAGACCGGGAATAAAGCCGGAAACCATTTCTGAAAATCAGATACCTGTCAATTTAAAATGTTGATCGCATAGCCTCTACCGGGTCAAGCCGGGAGGCGCTCCAGGCCGGAAGAAAGCCGGAAATAATACCAATAAATCCGGAAACGCCAATACCCAGAACTATATTTTTAAATGTAAGCGTCAGGTCAAACCCAATAGCAGAAGAGGAGATCAGGGTGAGGATATAAACAATGAATAACCCCACAATACCTCCCATAACCGCCAGAAAAAAAGCTTCAAAAAGAAACTGAAGAAGAATAAAATATCTTTTGGCCCCCAATGCTTTTTGGATACCAATTTGGTTAGTCCGCTCTTTTACCGATACAAACATAATGTTCGCTATACCAAAGCCGCCTACCAATAGAGAAAAACCTCCGATAATCCATCCTACCATAGCCAGAACCCTGAAAATAGAATCAAAGTTTTTACTAATAATATCGGTTTGGTTGATGGCAAAATTATTATCGGCACGCGGTTTTAACTTCCGAATGGAACGCATAATGCCGGTCAGCTCATCTTTCATGGCACCAACACTTACATAGGGTTTAGATACCACAACAATAGAGGAGTTTATATTTTTGGAATTTACCAATGTTCGGGCATAGTTTACCGGAATAATCACCCAGTTATCAGAAGAATTTCCAAAAATACTTTTCCCTTTCTTTTTTATCACACCGATAACCTGCAATTTACGTCCGAAAATTTTAATACTTCTCTCTATTGCGTCTTCATGCGGGTAAAGATTTTGTGCTATGTCTGATCCTATTATGGCAAGGTTTC
>WFNG01000108.1 GCA_015488735.1 Bacteroidales bacterium
AAAGATTTTTCCGTTTTCCGGATCAGTAACCTTTTTTTGTGAAAATTTCAGCAGGTCGACCGGCTGGAATGTTTTTCCTTCCATGTTTGGTTTGTTGTTGAAAGCGGGGGGTTGAACACCTAACGGCCCGACAGTTAAAAATTGTTTTACCTGTTTGCTAATATTTGCCGGGTTTTGGGCAAATCCGGTTTCTCCTATTAGAAAAAGGAAGCCGATGAGAAATAAGCTGATTTTTTTCATTTTAATAAAGATTTTGATGAATGTCATTGTTCTTGTGCGGAAGTGCCGGTAATCCGTCATTGGATATACCGTTGTCCGGGGCAATATTTTTAGGATCCAAGATATTATTTTTCATATCCAGCATCATAATATTTTCAAGACTGCTTTGCACATATCCCGGGGGGATTTGAAAGATGGCTTCCGGAATATTCATTTTTCTGATACTGGTTACTCTGGTGACGAGTTTGTTACCATCTGAAGAGTAATTAACAGATTTTAAAATAAAACCTTCCATCAGCAGTTTCATGTAAGCTTTATTTCTGTTCAGGCTGTTTTCAATGGCAAAGGGACTCATTGCCTTGTTAAAAGCCATAATACGTTGGATATCAGATTTACTATAGGGTTTTATTTTAGATGTTACCCACACTTTTTGCTTTATAACGCTGTCGATAATAATTTCGTATTCAACAGCAGGATAACCAATAATTGTTTCCGAGTGGTTTGTTTTTTTTACAACCACCTGAGGAAATAATTTCAGACTATCTGGTTTTGTCTGATTTTTTTTCAGTTGTTCGAGGGCATGTTTTATCGCCTGTATCTTCTGCTCTGGTGCATACGCCAGCAGTTTGGTCATTTGTTCTTCGGCCATCCGGGTAGTTGATTTGCTTAAATCTTCGGCTGTTCCTTTCCAATAGGCCCTGTGCTGAGCAAAAATCAGCGTAATGATTTTTTGGTTAAGGTTGATGATGTTGATGGATGTTGGCTTGTCGAAACGGATAATGCTGTCCTGAATGAATGTGGAGCTAAATGATTGATTTCCGAAAGAGTCGCTGCTTTTTTCGTCAATAACCCAACCGGCTTCAGCCGTTTGAGCGCAAATTAGAAATAAAAGTGCTATCCAGATAAAAGCTGTTTTCCACATAAAGAATTGTTAAATACCTGCTTAAAAAAACGGACTCTCCATATTTTTTACGAAACAAAGGTAAAAAATTGTGGTTTCTTATTTTATTATAACGAATAAAAAATATACTTTTGCAAGCTCAAAAAAATCCGTACAATGTCGAAAAAGAAACAAAAGGAAAAAAAAACACAGCAGCAGTTTGAAAATCTTGAGGAATCTCTTTCCAGATCTGAACTTTTTATTGCTGAACATCAGAAACTTCTAACCATCATTGTTATTATTTTGGTGGCTATCGTTTTGGGGTTTTTTGGTGTCAAAAAATATTACCTGCAACCGAAGGAAAAAATGGCTCAGGAACAAATTTATCCTGCACAGCAGTATTTTCAAGCCGGGTCGCTTGACAAAGCGCTTTACGGTGATGGCAACAGCTTGGGATTTGTGGATATTGCCAAGAATTATGGTATTACCAAAGCCGGAAACCTGGCCGATTATTATGCCGGAATTTGTTTCCTGAAAAAAGGAAATTTCAACAATGCCATAAAATACCTGAAAAAGTTTGACTGCGATGATGAAGTTGTAGGCCCCATGGCAAAAGGAGCGTTGGGTGATGCTTATCTTTCAAAAGGCGACAAAAGTAAGGCTGTGAGCTATTATTTGAAAGCTGCCAACCTGAAGGATAATGATTTTACTACTCCCATGTTTTTGCTTAAAGCAGGCGAAGTTGATGAGATGATGGGAAACTATGGCGACGCCATAACTGCTTACAAACGTATTCAGCAGGATTATTTTAAAAGCAAGGAAGCCAAAAATATTGAAAAGTACATTGCCCGGGCACAAGAGCTGAAAAAGAATAAATAAGAAAAATAAATTTTTTAAAGCCTGATGAATTTTCATCAGGCTTTTTTTATTTCCGTACTTTCGTAACAAAACTGAAGAGGATGGTTATACAAAGAAAAGATGACTTACGGATTGTATTTATGGGAACGCCGGATTTTGCGGTAGCCTCTCTAAAAGCCCTTATAAATGCTGATTATAACGTTGTTGCTGTAATAACTGCGCCGGATAAACCCGCAGGCAGGGGCAAAAAGCTCAGCCAGCCGGCAGTAAAAAAGTTTGCATTAAACCATGGACTGAAAGTACTTCAGCCACCGCGGTTGAAGAATCCGGAGTTTTTGGAACAATTAAAATCACTGCATGCGAGTTTACAGGTTGTGGTGGCTTTCCGCATGCTGCCCGAGCAAGTGTGGAATATGCCGCCCATGGGAACCATAAACCTGCATGCCTCTCTTTTACCGCAATATCGCGGAGCAGCGCCCATACATCATGCCATTATTAACGGCGAAAAGGAGACCGGCCTTACCACTTTCCTGCTACAAAAAGAAATTGATACCGGAAATATACTGTTACAGCAAAAACTGAAAATAGGTCCTGAGGAAACCGTTGGAGAGCTACATGACCGTATGATGGTTTCCGGGGGGAATTTGCTCATAGAAACCATCGAACGGCTTCGTAAAGGGGAAATTGTTCCTGTCGATCAGCAGCACCTTATTTCTTCGGGAACTTCATTGAAAACCGCACCTAAAATTTTCAAAGAAGACTGTCGTATTGTGTGGAATAATGACTTGGATGCCGTACATAATTTTATCCGGGGTTTAAGTCCGTTTCCGGGGGCATATTCTGTTTTAAATTCACCAAAAGGAGAGGCGTTTCCCGTAAAAATTTTTAAAGCAGCGCGTGAAAAAGGATCAGTACAGTTTCATCCCGGCTCTATACTTACGGATGGAAAGTCCTATATTAAAGTTG
>WFNG01000109.1 GCA_015488735.1 Bacteroidales bacterium
CGGAATAGGTATTCATGGCATTTCCTTTGTCATAATTCCGTAAAACAAGCCGGTAAATAATTTCATTATCCTTCGTGCGTATGAAAACGACACTGTATCTTCCTTCTACCGCAACTGTTTTGCCATTGGGAGAAAGAGCCACATCCAATGCGTGGTTTTCCAGTGCCGTATCACCGAAAAAGAGCAGTTTCCCGGCAGGTTTCAGAATTTTGTTGTAAGGCATGGTAACCGTTGTAGGCTTTACGGCAATGCCCGCTTTTTGATTTTGATGTGTGTTGTTTTGGCAGGCAGAGAGCCAGAGTCCGGCAATTACCAACAACAGGATGTGAATGTGTTTCATGAATAAAGTTTTTATGTTTTCTAAATTCTTCTTTTCAGATTTCCGGATTGTATAAGAGCAATGCAATATTAAGCTTTTTTGAAATACCCGCTTTAAGGAAAATCAAATATTATCTTGAATTCCTTAATAATCTGTATTAAAACAGGCGCCTTTTTTGTAGCTCATACAACTGCCTTTGTCCAGATTAAATCGTATGGAAAAATAGAAATCCATCCCGGTAAGATCACCGATACCGAGAAAAGTTCCCAGCTTTTCCGTGCCTACAGTCAAAGAATAAAAACGCAGGGAAGCACCAACCCTGATTTTTTCATAATTATAAACAGAAATTGGCAGGCTGGCACCAAATATCTTTGTTTCGTAGCGTGGAATAACTGCCAAAACAGGCGGCATTCGTACTGATTTCAGACTGAAACGCAGTGGCTGCTGCCAATAGGCGCCAAGATAAAAGTTACTATTAAAATGATAATCGTATTGAATACTGATGGTGGTGGGCAGACTCAAAAACATGGCTGTGTCAGATAGCGAGGCGTTGGGAGAACCATAAAATACATCACTCAGCATTCGCATAGTGCTGTTGATACTCTTGTTTTGTATGGTATCAAATTTCTGCCAGTTAGCTGCCTTGTTATCAAATTTGTGAACTTGTGTGTGATGCTTAAACATTATACCTCCAATGTCCATAACAGAAACACCAAATTTGAAAATATAATCGGAATAGGG
The DNA here is from genome assembly GCA_015488735.1 of Bacteroidales bacterium. Classification (GTDB taxonomy): domain Bacteria; phylum Bacteroidota; class Bacteroidia; order Bacteroidales; family F082; genus Sulfidibacterium. The sequence goes on from WFNG01000109.1 coordinate 1,061, forward strand.
TTTTGCGCATAACCTTTTTTCTCCACCATCAGTAAAAGTTTTTAGCCGTGTATATAAAAATCCCACATCAAGGCCAAATCCATGCCCTTTGAACACCGGGTTAAAATTTGATTTGTTATAATTATCGTAATCTATGGGTAGGGCAAATCCCATATCTCCATTATAATTTTTCACGTTCAGTCTTTTGGAATCGGGAACAGAAAACTTTAGATTTTTTACAGCTAAATAGGCACCACTCACTCCTAGCAAATATTTTATACCGACACCTGCGGAAAGTTTGATGTCTGCCCGATCGACAAAGTCATAGGCGTAATTCATATTTATCTCTATCCAGCTTAGTGAAGCGGCGCTAAAGTTGTTATCATCAAACCTGTGATGAAGCAGAACAGAATCGGAGAGACTGCCGTGCGATGCGACAAACTGATAGGGGATGTTAGTTCCCGTGCTGAGAGCGCGTACGGTAACACCCAGCATAATAGCCTGTCTTCCCTTTTGTATCATAACCGATGGCCCCTGAATTATGGAAGAGATCGTAAAATTTTTCTTGTCATGGTTTTGGTATGCGATAAGAGTAATATTCTTATTTTGAAAGGATTTTTTTCCGGCCATCTGTACAAGTTCCCAAAAACCTGTGCTGTCTTTGTTAATGTAACCTATGTTGTTTTCTATAAAGAAATCGGCTGTTACCAGGTTGACGTCCAAATAGACTTTAGAGTTGGTAAGAAAAGCCGGGTTAAGTGTGGCTCCGGCAGCTCCGTTGTAGTTATCGAAGCTCAGCCCTAACATTTGCTGGGAAAAAAGAGCCTTCCCGGAAAGGAGTATAATACCAACCAAAACAAACCTGACGATATATATTGATATTATTTTCCCACATACAGCCTTTCTGTCTTTCATGAAAATATTATTTCGATATGATCTCTTTTTCCTTTTAACAATAACAAAAGTATAAAATCATTGTACACTCTCCTTTTAAAAGCTAAAAATAATGAACAGTTTTTCTATTATGCTTTGTGTTTCTTAAAAACGGGTTTATTGTGCCACTATTTTTTACAATAAGCCGGCTGTCATGTTTGACGGATTCTTTACTTTCGCAAAATGAAGGAAGGGAATGTTGATATGGTAACAATTCTTGGCCCCACGGCAACCGGAAAGACA
>WFNG01000110.1 GCA_015488735.1 Bacteroidales bacterium
AAACTGCTTTTTTTAAATCATGGCAGAAAAATAACTCCTGTGGAGGAATCGCGACGGGCTCCCGTAGCGGAAGCCAGACAGTTAACATTTCCGTTCTTGCGTAGTATTCCCATGAATGCAAATATCAGCGCCTCTTTGAAATCAATGATTTGGGGTTCGGGAGTTAATACGGATTGCGGGCACTCTCTGCGAACAGCCTCTACCAAAAACGCGTTATGAGCTCCGCCACCGGTGAGCAGGATTTTTTTTTCAGAGGAGGAATCCGTGGCTTTGTTAATTTGACAGGCTATGTGTTTCACGGATGTATAAAGTTTATCCTCCAGTAATGCCGGTGATTTATCCAGAATGGGAAGAAAGAGTTCCCGCACCTGTTCATTACTCAGCGATTTTGGGTAAGATTTCTGACAAAAATCAACCTTGTTCAACTCGTCGAAAAGTGTTTTATTCAGCTTGCCCAACGAGGCTGTTTCACCGTTTTTGTCGTATGCCAACCCCATTTGCCGGCTAAGGTGATTCAAAAGTTGGTTGGCGGCACAAACATCATAGCCTAACCGTTGTCCGTTTTGTTCAAATGAAATATTGGCAATACCGCCAAAGTTTACACAGTAGTCATATTCGGCAAACAGTAGTTTGTCGCCGATGGGGACCAACGGGGCACCCTGTCCGCCCAGCTGAATGTCTTTGTCGCGAAAATTGCTCACCGTTTTAATGCCTGTAGCAATAGCAATGGCTTGTCCGCTACCCAGTTGCAGGCTAAATCCTTTTTCCGGCTGATGAAAAACAGTATGACCGTGTAAAGCGATGATATCGGGGCGTAAATGGTTCTTGTCTAAAAATTCACGCACTTTTTCACCCAAAAATTTTCCATAGGAAACATCATTTTCCAACAGTTTTTCTCCTGAGGCGTAAATACTTTCCTGCAAAAGCATTTTCCATTCTTCAGGATAGGGGAGTGTGTCGGCTGTTTTTATCCCGAATGTCCAACGATTTTTTTCTTTTGTAAATTCACAAAAAGCCAGGTCGAGTCCGTCTAACGAACTTCCAGACATTATTCCAAGTGCTGTGTAGGTTGACATAATTATAAGTATTGAATGATGGTTTCCAGATGCATTCCGCGCGAACCTTTAATAAGGATATGGGCGTTCTGAATGGGATGTGTTTTTAAATAATTTTCTGTTTCCTTTGTAGTAAGAAACCTGGTGAAATATGTATCCACATCACATCTGGAAAAGTCTTTTCCGACCAAAATAATGTGTTGAAACCCGGTTTCTTTTAACTTTTCAATGATTATTTGGTGTTCTTCTTTTGCGGCTTTTCCCAGCTCAAACATGTCGCCAAGGATGAGTACCGGGGTGGAAAACCGGTGAGAAACAAAGTCATCAATAGCCAGTGCCATGCTTTCCGGATTGGCATTGTATGCGTCCAATATCAGTGTGTTTTTTTGTGTTTTGAAAAGCTGGGACCGGTTATTTTCGGGAAGGTAATCTTCTATTGCCTTGACAATTTCTGACACACTGATGTCAAAATATTGCCCTGCTGCTATGGCAGCCATAATGTTACTGAAATTGTAACTGCCATAAAGTTGTGTTTGGATATTTATCTGATTTCCATTTCGATACCATTCTGTTTTGGCAAAAGGATCTGCTTTTCCGGGTTTTCCTTCCACATTGGCATTGGGTTTGCCATAGGTAATACGGGTTATGTCTTCTGAAAGATCCATGAGCAACCGGTTATCTTTGTTTACAAACACGGTTCCGGCATGACGTTTTATGAAACGATAAAGTTCGTTTTTGGTATTGACGACACCCTGAAAATCGCCAAACCCTTCCAAATGTGCTTTGCCAATGTTGGTGATAAGTCCGTGTGTAGGTTGTGCTATCTCACAAAGTTTTGCGATTTCGCCCGGATGGTTGGCTCCCATCTCAATAATGGCTATTTCGGTATCCTTATTGATATTCAGTAAGGTAAGCGGAACACCAATATGATTATTGAAATTGCCTTCGGTAGAGCAGATTTTTTTTTCGGAAGAGAGAACGGCGGTACAAAGTTCTTTGGTAGTAGTTTTCCCGTTTGTGCCGGTGATGGCCAGTACAGGAATATTAAACTGGTTCCTGTGAAATGTTGCCAGTTGTTGCAGTGTATCCAGTGTGTTTTCCACAAGGATATAGCGGCTATCGTTCTCAGGAGCATATTCCAGGTCATCTACAATGGCGGCTATGGCCCCTTTCTCAATAGCATCGGCAGCAAAGCGGTTGCCATTAAATTTTTCTCCCGATAACGCAAAAAAAAGATCCCCTTTTTTCAGGTTACGGGTATCTGTACTAATTCCCGAATGAAGGCAAAAGAGATGATATATTTTCTCTATATTTTCCATATCTCTATAAAAAAAGGACTGTTCCGGTTTCAGGAAACAGCCCTTAAAATTAATCATTTCATTTTAACCGGATATCTTCCAGAATTGTCATTAAATAAATTGGATTCTAATGGCTACAGAAATATTATTTCTTTTTCTGATACATTGATTCCGGACTTCCCACACGGCTCATAGCACAGCGGAAACCCACGGTTGCCGATGATTTATCTTCATCCATATAACGTCTTACTCCCGGGCTTAAATAATAGGGGGGGTCGTTCCATGAGCCACCTTTAATTACGCGTGATTTACTGTTAATAAGTGAGGTAACGCCATATTGGGCAAATCCTTTTCGTTTGTTTTGGCTTAAGTTGAATTTATCCGGAGGGGCAGACGTGTTTTGCATATGTGCCAGCTTGCTTATGTTGAGAGCAACAAGCGGAATACGTCCCAAACTGTCTTTCTGTACAACTTTCCCGTCAGCATTACGTTTCAGCGTTTTGAAGCCATCGCCATAATAGGGGTTAAAGTCACCTTCAACTGAAAATGCAGTGGGAGAATATTTGTCCATGACCCACTCACTCACGTTACCGGCCATATTGTAAAGGCCAAAATCATTGGGCCAGTAAGACATTACAGGCGCAGGAATACTGGCTCCGTCATTCAAATCTCCTGCAACACCCATGTAATCGCCTTTGCCAATTTTAAAGTTGGCGAGGAAACTACCATAATATTTTTTGTTGTCCGAGCGCAGGCCTTTGCCGTTCCATGGATAAACTTTTCGTTGCGTAATGCGGTTATTAACCGTATTGCCCAACAATCCAAGAGCTGCATATTCCCATTCGGCTTCAGTAGGTAAGCGGTAATGTGGAAGCAGAATACCCGCGCCATAAGTTATTTTGCGGAAGCTCGTATCTTTAGCGTTCCGCCCTCTCTTTCCCTTGTTAACCATACCCTTATACTGCCCGGACAAATAGGCTTCCGTATTAAAGCTGTTGTCATCTTTTTGATGGGGATTATAATCAAGGTAACCGGCGTTAATCAGCAATTGTTCGTTTACCCTGTCGGTACGCCACGAAGCATAGGCATTGGCCTGAAGCCAGCTTACGCCTACCACCGGATAATCGTGATATGCAGGATGGCGGAAATAGTTTTCAACCAAAGGTTCATTATAAGTCATTTTGTTTAGCCAAACGGTTGTATCGGGAAGGGCTTTGCGCACAACCATCGGATAATCTTGCCCGTAAACTCTTTTTAGCCAGTGAATATATTCCAGATATGCCAGGTTACTTACTTCCGTTTCGTCCATGTAAAAACTGTTTACCGTAACATTGTGCGGACGGTTGTCCCACTCGTAAAAGGGTGTTTCTTCCGTGGCTCCCATGGTAAAGGTGCCGCCCTCTATAAAAACGAGTCCCGGACCGGTTTTTTGCGCTGTTGACTGGCTTACTACGAAATCACCATTTCTGGGATCGTTGTAGGCCCATCCAGTGGTACGTGATACATTTTTTCCCTCTTTGCTGCACGACGTTGTAAAAAAAAGCATTGCGCCAAGTGAGAAAATAACTAAATAGAGTTTGTTGAATTTTAGCATTTTTATTGCCATTAATTTTTCCTTGATGTATAACTATTTCTAATGGATTTTATTGTCTGAGGACATATATTTCTTCTCCAAGAAAGTTGCAAATGTAAATAATAATGTCAGAACGTACCCTATATTATGTGAAATTCTTGTTGAAATTTTCTACTGTTACCGCCTGTTTTTATATTCTTTTAAATTTTTTTTATCCGTAGGACTGTTCCTGGCTTTTATGGGGATAGCTTACCCTGAGTAAAATAAATCTTTTTTTTGTCCGTTTTATTCAGGTATTTATTCCTAATTCAATATATTTGCCATCGAAACATTTTCTATGCAGATTAAAAAAATCACATTTCTCTTTTTGTTTGCCGCTTTACCGTTTTTGAGCTATGCCATTGATTATTCTTTTGGCGATACGCTTCAATGGCAGGGAATGCAGCATTTGAAAACTGAAAATGGGACTGAGTTTCAGCGACTTTCGTTTCGCGGTGCTTCTTTTACTGCTCCTGATGCTTTGCCGGTATTTACAAAAGTTTTATCTATTCATTCGGCACATGTGCAATTAAAGGCCGTTCTTTCGGTGAATAAAGTGGTAGCCGTGAGCGATGATGTGGCACATTGGCTCTCGAAGAAAAGATATTCAGATACCACTTTCCGGGTTAGCGTAAACCTGTCGGTTGCCCGCAAACAGCCATACGCTGTGGTCCATTTGATACCTGTTCGATGGAATCCACAAAAAAATCAATTTGAAAAGCTTCTTTCGTTTCGTGTAAATATTAAAGTAAAAGATATCCCTGCGGTAACCTTTCAAACAAAACAGCAACTGTTATCTAATTCGGTGCTGGCTAACGGACAGTGGTTTAAGATACGTATTAGCAAAAGTGGTATTTACAAAATAAGCTATGACGATTTAAAAGGCATGGGATTTCCGGTGGATGGCAATCCGGCTGACATAGCCCTTTATGGTAATGGCGGTGGTGTTTTACCGGAAAGAAATAACGCACCCCGGCCTGCCGGACTTACAGAAAATCCCATTGAAGTGATAGATAACGGCGATGGAAGCTTCGGTCCCGGTGACTATATTTTGTTTTATGGTGTTGGCCCGGTTGTTTGGAAATACAACACTGTAACGGGGTTTTTTAACCATCAGAATAATTATTACGATGATTATGCTTATTACTTTCTGACATTGGGCACGCAGCCCGGTTTACGTATTCAGCAGGAATCTGCCCCCGGAACTCCCGATACCGAGGTGAACAGTTTTACCGGTTATGCCTTCCATGAGTTGAACGAACGAAATTTGGGCGGTACAGGCAGAACATGGTATGGCGAGGTGTATGATTATGCTGCTACAAATTATACCTTTAATTTTGATTTTCCGCATGTAATAAAGACAAAAAAGGCTTATCTTAAAGCCGTATTTGCTTCTAAATCCTTTACCACCAATGCATTTTTGATTTACACCAATGGTAAATTACAAAAGACACTCTATATGCCTCTAACGGGAAACAGCGGCTATGATGTAGGAAAAGGCGGAAGTACGCAGTTTGAATTTAACCCTGCTGCCGACAAAATTTCCGTAAAAACCGTTTTTCAACGTAACTCTTCTTCATCGGTGGGTTATCTTGACTATATTGATGTGAACGCACAGCAGCAGCTGATTTTTGATGGTGGGCAAATGGGGTTCAGAAATCTCTTTTCCTCGGGTAATATTGCACGATATCATTTACAAACTCCGGGTAAAGTGGAGGTTTGGGATGTCTCGCAACCTCTCGCACCAAAAAGCATGAATCTGCAACAGGTTTCCGGAGGGGTAACTTTTAATACGGATATTGCGCCTTATAAAGCTTTTGTGGCCTTTGATGGCAGCCATTATTATACCCCAAAGTTTGTGGAGAAAGTGGAAAACCAGAATTTACATGCTGTTAAAAATATTGATTATCTGATTGTCGTATATCCTGAATTTCTGATACAGGCACAGCGACTGGCCAATTTTCACAGGCAAAAAGATGGTATGCAGGTTTATGTTACAACGCCACAACAGATTTATAACGAATTCTCTTCGGGTGCACAAGATGTATCTGCCATTCGCGATTTTGTAAAACATATTTATGATCAGAGTAGTGCAGGGCGAAGATTAAAATATCTTTTGCTTTTTGGTGATGCTTCTTACGATTATAAAAACCGTCTTCCGGGCAATACCGATTTTGTTCCCTGCTGGGAATCCGTTAATTCACTGAATACCATCAGCTCTATTGCTACCGACGATTATTTCGGCTATCTGGACAATGGGGAAGGTGCAAGCAGCAGCGATCGTGTGGATATTGGCATTGGCAGGTTTCCTGTAGATACACAGGAAGAGGCAAAGAATGCTGTGGACAAATGTATTAGCTATGCTACAAATACACCTCAAACTATGGGCCCCTGGCGAAACCGCCTGACTTTTGCTGCCGATGATGGTGATTATAACCGTCATTTAAATGATGCAGAAACACTCTCCAAATATATTAACGGTCATTATCCGGTTTACGGACTGAATAAATTATACCTTGATGCATTTCCTCAGATTTCCACGCCCAGCGGTCAGCGTGCGCCGGCAATGAACGAAGCCATCAACTCATCCATCGATGAAGGAACATTGATTTTTAATTATTCGGGACACGGTGGAGAGGTCGGTCTCGGACATGAACGTTTTATGACCATTGCTGACATAAACTCATGGACAAACAAAGATAAGCTTGCTGTTTTTATTACGGCTACCTGTGAATTTACCCGTTACGATAATCCTGAACGTGTTTCTGCGGGGGAACTGGTATTTTTGAATCCCAATGGTGGCGCCATTTCCCTGTTTACCACCACGCGGGCTACTTATGCCAGTGCCAATCTCGCCCTGAATATGGCTATTTTCAGGAATAATTTGTTTGAGAAAGTTAATGGAGCGTATCCCTGCTTTGGTGATGTTATTATGCATGCAAAGGTTATTGGTGGGGATAATGACAAGAAATTTGTTTTGATTGGTGACCCTGCGCTTAAAATGGATTATCCCAAAGACCTTGCAAAAACTACATACATTAATGCAAAAGCAGTGGTTGAAGGACAACCTGATACTTTGAAAGCTTTGTCAAAAGTACACATCCAAGGTGATGTTATCGATGATAACGGCCAGAAAATAAGTGATTATAGCGGAACGCTGTTCTCCACTGTCTTCGACAAGGAATCTGTTATTTCAACTCTTGGAACTGATCCTGACAGCAGAGTTGTCAGCTTTAAAATGTGGAGTAGTATATTGTTTAAAGGCGAGGCCGCCATTAAAAACGGAACTTTTGACTTTTCATTCCTCGTTCCCAAAGATATTGCCTATAAATTTGGGAAAGGCCGTATCAGTTATTATTTTGATAATGGTAAAAGTGACGGCCACGGCTATAACGAGAATATTGTTGTGGGTGGCTTTGATAATCAGGCGGTGAGCGATACTGTTGGGCCCAAAATTCATCTTTACATGAACGATTCCACGTTTTCACCGGGAGATGTAACCAATGCCGAACCTGTCCTTTATGCACGGTTGAGCGACCAGAGTGGCATAAATACTACCGGTAATGGTATCGGTCATGATATTGTCGCCACGTTGGATAACGATCCGTCTCAAAGTTATAACCTGAATGCTTATTATGTAGCAGACGAAGGAGACTTTACCAAAGGAACAGTCAGTTTCCAGCTCAAAAAACTAACCAACGGAAGGCATGTTATCAGCCTTAAAGCGTGGGATTTATACAATAACTCGGCAACAGCTGAACTGCCTTTTGTGGTGGAGCCTTCAACAAAGCTGGTGATTGAACATTTGTTTAACATGCCCAATCCTGCAACAGATGCCACAGACTTTGTTTTTGACCACAACCAGGCAGGGAAGATACTGAAAGTAAGGATTGACATCTATAACCTGGATGGCAAACGCGTGAAAAGTTTGCGGCAGGAATTGAAACCTGCAGGTTTCACCTCGGGAAGAATACACTGGAATTGTACTACCAATACCGGGAAGAAAATATCCCGTGGAATTTATGTTTATCAATTACAGGTAACAACTCCCGATGGCCAGGTAAAGTATCTGCATAACAAGCTTGTTTTTATTCGTTAACAAGATATGTACTGCTTATCTATAAAAAAAATAAACCGGTATATAGCCGGAAAAATAATAAAACAATTTATAATTCGTTAAGTTTGCACACCATATTTAAATAATAATGTCTTTATGAAAACAAGATTTCTTTTACTCTCTGCATTAGTTTTATTCTTTTTAAGTAGTAACGCGCAGAGCTATAATAATCTGGGAGGTCAGAATAGTGGCGAAAGTGTCATTACAACGGCAGTTCCTTTTTTGATGATTGGCCCTGATGGCCGTGCTGGCGGTATGGGCGATGGTGGTGTTGCAACTTCTCCTGATGCCAATTCCATGCATTGGAACTCAGCTAAATATGCTTTTATCAAAGATCAAAACGGCTTTTCTATTTCTTATACTCCCTGGCTTAGAAATCTTGTGAACGATATCAACCTGGCTTATGTCTCTTTTTATCATCGCCTTGACGATAAACAAACAGTAGCTGCTTCTCTTCGCTATTTTTCGCTGGGAGAGATCCAGTTTACCGATAATCAGGGTTATCCGCTTGGAACATACAAGCCCAACGAGTTTGCCATATCTGGTTCTTATGCAAGAAAATTATCTGATTACCTTGCTCTTTCTGTTGATGGCCGTTTTATATACTCCAACCTGACTGCAGGTATTGCAACGGGAGGTGTTGAAAGTACTGCCGGAACATCTGTGGCCGTAGATATCGGCCTTTACTGGCAAAAAGATGTGAACTGGTTGCGCAACAACAATGCACAATTTGCATGGGGCGTTTTTATCTCCAATATCGGAAGTAAAATATCCTATAGCAAAAGCAATATACAAAAGGATTTTATTCCTACCAACCTGCGTTTCGGTTCACGGTTGACCGTTGAGATGGATCGTTATAATAAAATCTCATTTGATATTGATATTAATAAATTACTGGTTCCCACACCGCCTATTTATGCGCGCGACTCACTGGGGAATCCTGTATTGAATCCAGATGGTACCTATAAAATTTTCAAAGGGATGAACCCCAATGTTGGCGTTGTTAAAGGGATGGTGCAGTCGTGGTACGATGCGCCGGGTGGCTTTAAAGAGGAGCTGGATGAGTTTAATTTCTCTATTGGTGCTGAGTACTGGTATAATAATCTGCTCGCCATTCGTGCAGGCTATTTTTACGAAAACAAAAACAAAGGGGATCGGCAATATGTTACACTGGGCGTGGGATTGCGTTACAATGTCTTTGGCCTGGATTTTTCTTACCTGATTCCTACGGTTTCGCAACAAAATCCGTTGGAGAAGACACTCCGGTTTTCGCTGTTGTTTAATTTTGGTAACAACAAATACGGAAGGAGATAACTTTAATTTTTGAATTATGCCTTTTCGCGTCGGTATTGGATATGATGTACATGCGTTTGTAAAGGACAGAAAGCTGGTGCTTGGCGGTGTTCATTTACCATTTTCCAAAGGATTGGCCGGCCATTCTGATGCTGACGTGCTTATACACGCTCTTTGCGATGCACTTCTTGGTGCCGCTGCGATGGGCGATTTGGGAAGCCATTTTCCCGATACTGACGATAAATATAAAGACATATCGAGCCTGAAATTATTACAGGATGTGAACAATATGTTAATCTCTGCTTTTTATGAAATCGGGAATATCGATGCTGTTATTATTGCCCAGCAACCTAAGTTGGCCCCGTTTATTCCTGAAATGAGAAAAAGGATGGCTGAAACGCTGAAGATAGCAATAAGTCAGGTTTCATTAAAAACAACTACTACCGAGCATTTGGGGTTTACCGGAAGAGAAGAGGGTATTGCTGCCACAGTCATCGTTCTGCTGGAATCTGTTGCCGCAACATAAAAAACTCCTTTCATAACCGCAATTTTCTCATTAGATTTGCAGATTATTTTTGCTCATGGGAATTTTTTTCTGAATATGGATGGCTAAAATTCTGAAGCTTTCGAAATGTGAGATTTAATTTCCTGACGTAAAAATAAAGATTGCCAGTGTCCGAAAAGTTTGACATGATGGATTATGAATAGCGTAGGAACTGGTTGAAAGAAGAATAAATAAAAAGAACAAAATTATTAAGACATGAAAGCATTTAAAGCCTACGACATAAGAGGTGAATATGGAAAAGATCTAAACAAGGAAATGGTCTATCGCATCGGTTATTTTTTACCACAGATTCTTCCCATGGGGAACATTTTTGTGGGACGCGATGTACGCTTGTCTTCTGACGAAATGTTTGATGCACTTGCTGATGGGCTTACCGATGCCGGTGTGAATGTTACGGATGCTGGCCTCACAACAACGCCCATGGTCTATTGGGGAACCGGAAAATATGATTTCGATGCTTCGGTAATGATTACAGCATCCCATAACCCCAAAAACCATAACGGGTTGAAGATTTCGGCAAAAAACGTGTTGCCTGTGGGCTACGACAACGGTCTCCAAAAGCTGGAAGCGCTGGTTGATTCGGACGAAAAAGTTATAAAGAAAACAAAGGGAACCATTCGTCAGTTGGATATGAAACCTGATTATCTTGCTTTTCTGAACCAATATAAAAAGGACTACTCCGGGTTGAATCTTGTCATCGACTATTGCAACGGGATGGCCTCGCTTTTTGCAAACGATTTGTTTGGTGAGAAATATTTTCCGTTAAACGAAAAAGCTGATGGCACTTTCCCCGGTCATGAACCCAATCCGTTAGACCCTGTAAATCAAGTGCAAATCAAAGCAGCGGTAAAAAAGCATAAAGCCGACCTCGGTATTATCTTTGATGGCGATGCAGACCGTGTCATGTTTATCGATGAAAAAGGTCAGTTTATTTCACCGGATTTGATAATTGCACTTTTTGCCCATTATTTTTTGAAAGATACTGGTAAAAGAGAACGTGTAGTACATGATATACGTACTTCAAAAGCGGTGGGAGAGTATCTTGCTAAATTTAATACCGATGTCACTATCTGGCGTGTGGGACGTGCTTATGGTGCCACCAAATTGCGTGAAGTAAACGGTATTTATGGTGGAGAGTTGGCGGGTCATTACTATTTTCGCGATTTCTATTATTCCGACAGCGGCCTGATGGCCTCTTTAATTATGCTGGATATTGTTGATGAATTTAAAAAACAGGGAAAAACTGTTTCGGATTTGATACATAATATATCATCATACGCCAACACGGGAGAAGTTAACTTCAGGATAGAGCGTAAGCAGCAAGCTATGGATACTGTGGTTTCCTATTTCAAAGAACAGGAAACCCCGACTGCTTACTACGATTTTGATGGCTACCGGCTTGAATTTCCCGAATGGTGGTTTAATATCCGCCCTTCCAATACGGAACCGTATCTGCGTTTTCTGGCAGAAGCCAAATCTTCAAAACTACTTGATGAAAAGACAAAGCAGGTATATGATATACTAAAGACATTTATAGATTAATGCTTTGAAACGCTTGCTAACCATATTGTTGTTGTTTTTATTTTTGGGTGTTCAGGCACAGGACATGTCGGTTTATCCCGATACGTTGAGCAAAAAAAAACTAGCTATTGTATATGGTACTGCCAGTGGGCTTTATATCGCTTCTTTTACAGCGTTGTATGTTGCCTGGTACAAAGGATACGCACGCACAAGTTTCCATTGGAAAGATGATATGGGTGAGTGGATGATGAAAGATAAAATGGGCCATTTGACCACTTCCTATCAACTGGGAAATTATGGATACTGGAGTTTGCGATGGGCAGGCTTAAGCGAGAAAAAAGCCATTTGGTATGGTGGTACATGGGGGCTTATTTACATGACAACTTTCGAGTTTTATGATGGCCTTTCCTCCGAATGGGGAGCATCTCCAAGTGATTTGCTTTTTAACACTATTGGTACCACCCTGTTTATTGGACAGCAGCTCCTGTGGCACGAGCAGCGAATAAGGCCTAAATTTTCCTATCATCCCACGATGTACGCACAATATCGTCCCGATTTGCTGGGAGCAACACCACTGGAGAGAATTATTAAAGATTATAACGGGGAGACCAACTGGCTATCGGTAAATATATCATCTTTTTTAAAAAAGGGTTCCAAATTTCCTCCCTGGTTCAATGTAGCTTTTGGCTACGGAGCCGAGGGGATGATAGGCGCTTATTCAAATCCATCCGAATATCAGGGAAAACCTTTACCACAATTTAAACGGGTGGCTCATTTTTATTTATCTGTTGATGTGGACTGGACGCGAATAAAAACGCATTCCAAAGTGCTGCGTTTCATTTTTAAAGCGTTAAGTTTTGTAAAAATTCCTGCCCCGGCTATCGGGTATAGTAATCAGAATGGCTTCCGGTTTTATCCTCTGTATTTCTAATAAAGGGCTATGACGAAGGAAATGATTATCTGGGACTGGAACGGGACATTACTCAACGATGTGGATATGTGCGTGGAATGTATGAATGTTTTGCTTGAGAAAAGGAAGCTCCGGCCATTAACACGCGAAACCTACAGGGATGTTTTCAATTTTCCGGTCAAAGATTACTATGAAAAAGCAGGGTTCGATTTTTCCAAAGAGGATTTTGAGGTTCCTGCAAAGGAGTTCATGGATTTGTATCATCGGCTTTTGCCGGAAACAGATATTTTTCCATGTGCAACAACGGTGCTGGAATACTTCAGAAAGCAGGGCCTTCGGCAATTTATTGTATCGGCTATGGAACACATCAGCCTTGTGAAAACGCTAAAAATGAGGGGAATCCTGCGTTATTTTGAAGCGGTGTCGGGTATTGATAATATTTATGCCGGTGGAAAAACAGAAATGGCCGGGGCTTTTCTTGAGCGTCTGGGTTTGCCTTCCGAAAAAATGATTTTTATTGGCGACACCCTGCATGATCGCGAAGTGGCACAAGTGCTGGGTGTTGACTATCTGTTGGTCGCCGCCGGACATCAATCTAAAAAGAGATTGCTGGAAAGGACAAACCGTGTTGTTGACAGGCTTTCAGACATTAAAAATGTACCTGGGTTATTTGATACAACCGTACATTGAAAAAATTATCTCTCAACTTTTTCCCGGATTACTGTGTATGGTGACTTTCGCAGGTGCCATTTTCTTCTGAATGCTTCTTTTTATCTGGAATATTTTCCCAATCCTGTTCTTCCTGAGTTCTGTTTTCGTGAAGCGAAAAAAGCTTGTTTTCTACGTTGTTTATCTTTTTCCCACGCTTTCTTTTCTTTATCCGTCATTGGTTTTTCTGTTTGTGGATAAGGATTATTGTTGACCAGCTTTATTCTCCGGTTGATTAATTTCTCTATATCTTTAACAAAAGTATTTTCTTCGGGTTCGCAAATGGAAATGGCAATACCGGCTTCCCCGGCTCTCCCTGACCGGCCAATACGGTGAACATAAGTTTCGGCAATATTTGGGATATCATAATTGATAACATATCCCAGTTTGTCAATATCGATGCCTCTCGCAGCAATATCGGTTGCTACCAACACCCTTATTTTGCGCTCTTTAAATTGTGTCAAAGCCTTTTGGCGCTGGTTTTGCGATTTGTCCCCATGGATGGCTTCCGCTTTGATTCTTTGCTTTTTCAGGTTGCGGACTATTCTGTCGGCACCGTGTTTAGTCCTCGAAAATAGCAATACCTGATTGATTTTCGTGTCGCGAAGAATGTGAATAAGCAAATCGTTTTTGCTTTTTCTGTTAGTATAATAAAGGTACTGCTGAATGGTATCGGCTGTTGAAGAAACCGGACTGACATCCACCTTCACTGGATTTTTCAATATTTTTTGTGAAAGTGCTACGATGTTGTCGGGCATGGTTGCCGAGAAAAACAGTGATTGTCTTTTAACAGGGAGTTTGGCAATGATTTTCTTAATGTCGTTGATAAAGCCCATATCAAGCATGCGGTCAGCTTCATCCAATACGAAGTATTCAATATCTTTCAGGCTGATAAAGCCCTGGTTCATTAGGTCGAGTAGCCTTCCGGGTGTTGCCACCAGAATATCAATACCATTTTGGAGACGGTCTGTTTGTGCGTTTTGGTTTACTCCGCCAAAAATGACCGTGTTTTTGAGCCCGGTATATTTTCCGTAATCAGTAAAACTTTCACCTATCTGAATAGCCAGCTCCCTTGTAGGAGTAACGATAAGTGATTTAATCTTCCGTTGCTTGTTGTTTTTCTGCTTATCCGCAAAAAGATGTTGCAGGATAGGGACGGCAAAAGCTGCTGTTTTTCCTGTTCCTGTTTGGGCACTTCCCAAAATATCATTTCGCTTGAGAATGAGAGGAATTGTTCTTTCCTGAATGGGGGTAGGTGTGGTGTATTGTTTTTCTGCCAGAGCACGTAATATCGGCTCAATAATTTTCAAATCTTCAAATTGCATTAATTTCTAAATTTTGTTCTCCCGAAGAAATTCTGTGGGAGTTTCTTGTAATGGGTAATAAATATGTGTGCAAAGATACAGCTAATAAACCAATGAAAGAACATTTTAATAAAAATGTATATTTTTTGATTTCATCAGCGGCCTGATTTTTAGTAGGTGTTTTAAGGATAGCTTTAGAAAACTTTCAAAAGCTGTATGTAACTAAAAAACCAACGCCTGTAAACTTTCGATTTACAGGCGTTTCTAATTTGTTTTTGTAGTCCGTACGGGATTTGAACCCGTGTTACCAGGATGAAAACCTGGCGTCCTGACCTGGCTAGACGAACGGACCTTGGTCGTTTTGGAGGTGCAAAAATAGTAAAATATTTTTTCTGCAAAACCTTTTCTGACTTTTTTTTGACTTTTTTTTTAATCGTCCTCTTCTTCGTCCTGGTAGAACTTAAAGCCCAGCCTTTTACCGGTTTTGAACCCAATACTGTCCAGTGTGTTTTTCATTTCCTCCACACTGATTAATTTAACATTATCGTAGGGCGGCGTAAGCAAATCAAAACCGATGGTATACCGCATGGCTGCCGTGATAATCTTATCCACTGATTCTGGGGTTATAATACTGCCTCTGAAATTCTTATATAAAAAGCCCAGTTCACTTTTCCCTTCAATAAAATAATGTTGTTCTTTGTTAATTAAAACTCGTCCAATGAGATATCCAAGGTCGTTCACCCGATTGTATTTAAAGGAATCACTCAGGAAATTGTAAATATGAATAATCCCGCAATAGGAGCGGTCCTTATCTTCTTTAATATAAGTGCTGCGCATGACATTGTGGTCGCGCGGAATTTCAAAAATATTAGAGTGCATAAGAAAAAACAGGATGTCTCCTCCGAATTTCAGTGAAAACTCAAATGGCCCGTGTTCCTCTATTTCCAGGGGGATATTGTCCCCTTTTTTCTTTTTTTTAGCCGCCGTCTTTGCATATTCCTGTGCTATTTGGCCGGAAACGGTTTTAAAAAGGCCAAAGGCCTCCTGAGAAGCATTAAAAACCTCTTGTTTCATGGAGGATTTCCGGATAATTTCTTTAAAAAGTTCCTTGTTTTCGGGAAGTATTTTTTTTGTCATAATCTTTTTATTCAAAAGTAAACGAAAGCATAAAAACCTTGGAGTGAAGTTGGTTGATACTTCCTGAATAAAATGTGTTATCGTTAATTACCAGATTTTTTAGTCCAAAAATCATTTTGGCTTCCACGCCAAGCTTAAAATAAGCATTGTAAAAGTCGAACCCGGCACCTATTTCTGCTCCAATATCATGTGTTTTTAATTTTATAACTCCTGTTTGTGAGTCCTGTTTTATTTTTTTTGCAGCAGCCAGATCGATGGAATAATTAATGCCTCCTATAAAATAGGCCCCGTAATTGCCTTTTCGCCAGGAACGGTATTTTATCAACAACGGAAACGAAATATATGTGGAATTAACTTTTTTGGGAACGATAAACTTACTGATGGAGTCCGCAGATGTTCCATTCAAACCTCTTGCTTCAATACCGTAGTTAAGCATTCGGCTGCCGAAAGATAGTGTGGGGATAAATCGCAAATCAAGATGTTTCATAAGGCGCAAGTTGCCCAGAATCCCCACCGAGAAACCGGGGGCTGCAGAAGCTGTTATGCTGTTTACATGGATATATCCGGAAGTAGTATCTACGTTAAAATCGGGAGATTGTTTGTTGGTCCAGTTGATTTGTGCCAGGTTCTCAACCGGCTTCACCGCAAAGTTCATAATGTTCATGCCCAAAATAAACCCAAAGTGATAAGGTTGTTTATTGTATCCCTGAAGATTAAGAATGACATTTTGTGCACGCACACCGGGTGCAATAACCATTAACAGGGCAAAAAGAAAGGCAAATAAGATCCGTTTTTTCAATGCACTCAGATTTTCTTGGTCTTTATAACGTTTCATTTTAACTTATAGTATTTATGCTGTATAAATACCGCAGTTTTGACATGTGGGTTATTTGTCAGCTACATACAATGTGGCAATGCCAAAAGTCAGCCGTTCTTGCGAGGGGTTTTTAAATCCAACCTTTTGCAGCACTTTTATAAAGTCTTTGTTTTCCGGAAATTTAGCTACCGATTGCGGCAGATAAGTGTAGGCCGCTTTGTCTTTGGAGACCATACGGCCAATGGTCGGGAGGATGTGATTAAAATAAAACTGATAGAGATTCTTCATGGGAAAAGCTGCCGGCTTGGAAAACTCTAGGATGGCCATTTTTTTCCCGGGTTTTAATACACGTTGCATTTCGCGAAGTCCTTTTTCCAGATTTTCATAATTGCGTACGCCAAAAGCGACAGTGATGGCATCGAAATGATTATCGGGATAGTGAATATCTTCCGAATCGCCTGGCTTCATCTCAATCATATCCGAAAGGCCCTTTTTAGCCACCTTTTTTCTGCCTATTTCCAGCATGTCTTCGGCAATGTCGATACCGATAATTTTTTTTACAGGCATCTTAGCCAGTTCAATGGCCAGGTCGCCGGTTCCGGTAGCCACATCCAAAATAATTTCCGGATGGTCTTCTGCCAGCGCGTGCCTGACTTTCTTGCGCCATCCTTTGTCAATTCCCACAGAAAGCAAATGGTTCAGCAAATCGTACTTGGGCGCAATGTTGTTAAACATGTTTTGCACCATCTCTTTTTTTCCCGGAGTTTTTTGCATTATTTCAATTTCAGCTATTCAAAATTCGTTTGGCTTCTGCCAGAAGTTTTTCTTTGTTTATGGGGACCACACCTGCCTCTTCGCAAACCAGACCACCGGCAAGATTAGAAATTAGTGCCATGTCTTTTGCTCCTATTCCGCAGGCAAGGCAAAGAGAGGCTACGCTGATAACAGTATCGCCTGCGCCTGAAACATCGGAAATACTGCGGCGGAATGCCGGGAGCAGTTCGTTATTCGTCTTTCCGCTTTCGCTCCATAAAATAAAAACACCGTCTTCGGAAAGTGTGTTCATAACCATGGGAACGTTTAAAAGAACGGAGAGTTTCTGTGCCGCTTTTTTCAGACTTTCCTTGTCAGATAAAAGCTCTGGTAATTCTAACCCTTCCTTCATTTCTAAAAGGTTAGGCTTTATGAGCGTGGTGTTTCTGTAAGCCAAAAAATTTCGCTTTTTGGGATCCACGGTTACCGGTATGTTCATTTCTTCCGCCATTTCCGTTACAAAGTCAATAAGTTCGGGGGTGATAACTCCTTTGTCATAATCCTGAAAGATAATAACATTAATATCGTTTGTTTTCAGGATCTTGTCAATACGGCTGCAAAGTTCATGAAAAACTTCCTTTTCCAGCGGACGTGATGTCTCTTCATCAACACGCAGCATTTGTGTGTTGTTGCCAAGTATGCGGAATTTTGTAGTTGTGGAGCGGTGCGGACTTTCAATAATTCCGGCATCATCCAGCCCCGAATTGAGCATAAGTGCCCTGAGGGTGTCGCCTTTGTCGTCAGAGCCAATAACCGAACACATGATGGGTTTGGCGCCAAGTGAGCGAATATTCATGCCCACATTGGCTGCTCCGCCAAGACGCTCCTCGCGTTTGATAACTGTTACAACCGGAACCGGGGCCTCAGGTGAAATTCGTTCTACTTTGCCCCAGATGTAAGCATCGAGCATAACATCGCCAATGATTAACACTTTTTGGTTGTTGAAAGTCTCAAAAATGGCAGGAAGCCTGTCTGACAAAAGCATAAGGTAATTAATTTAATTTTTTTAGTGTGGCTTTGATTCGTTTTACAGCTTCTTCTAAAAGAGAACTGGAGGTGGCATACGAAATACGAATACAGTTTGGATCGCCAAAAGCTTCGCCTGTAACCACGGCCACGTGGGCTTTATCCAACAGGTAAAGGCTGAAGTCCGTAGCGTTGTTAATAACTGTTTCTCCATCTGTTTTTCCGAAATAGCTGCTTACATCCGGAAAAAGGTAAAAAGCACCAGCCGGTATATAAGTTTTTATTCCCGGAATTTTCCCAATATTTTTCACCAGCAAATCGCGACGATTTTTAAAAGCAGAAACCATTTCACGAATATATTCTGAATCTTGAGGCGGGTTTTTCATGGCTTTTAATGCTGCCATTTGCGAAATAGTTCCCGGTCCTGAGGTGTACTGTCCTTGTAATTTGGTACAGGCTTTTGCCAGAAATAACGGCCCGGCCATATATCCGATGCGCCATCCGGTCATGGCATAACATTTGGAAACTCCGTTTACCACAACGGTTTGTTCTTTCACTTCGGAAAAGGAAGCAATACTCACATGTTTTCCAGAGTAGTTTATGTGCTCATAAATTTCATCGGAAACCACCAATATATTGGGATGGTTTTTTAATACATTTACCAGCCCTGCAATTTCCTCAACAGAATATACCATCCCGGTGGGGTTGGAGGGCGAGTTGAACAGGAATGCTTTTGTCTTGCCGTTTATGGCAGCTTCCAGCTTTTCCGGATTCAATTTAAAATTGTCTTCAATACCTGTTGACAGCGCAACTACTTTTCCTCCTGCCATTTTGATGATGTCTGCATACGATACCCAGTAGGGAGCCGCTATAATCACTTCATCTCCCGGGTTCAAAATGCTTAGAAAAATGTTGGCCAGTGATTGTTTGGCGCCATTTGAAACCACAATCTGCTCTGGTGTAAAATTAAGATTGTTATCGCGTTTTAATTTTTCGGCAATAGCTTCCTGCAACTCTCTGAAACCTGCTACCGGAGGATAGTGGGTGATGTTGTTGTCGATGGCTTTTTTAGCTGCCTCTTTAACGGGATCCGGTGTGTTAAAATCGGGTTCACCAATACTTAAGTTAATAATATCCATGCCCCGGGCTTTCAATTCGCGACTGCGGCGTGTCATTTCAAGCGTGGCCGATTCTGTAATGCTTTTAAGCCGTAATGATATGATATCTTTATTCACGTTATCCATTTTTAAGATGGGCAAAGATAGGAATTTTGTTAAAATAAATAAGGATGCAAATCCTTTGATTGTCAATTGAAAAAATCGATGAATAACTTGTTTCCAGCTTTGTTTTTCCGAATGAAAAATATGTTGTTATTTTGTAAAAGTATTTCAGTATATAAGCTGTAAAAATTTTTATATGAAGCGAAACCTTCATCTTCAAACAGTTGTTCTTATCGGTTCAGGCAATGTAGCCGGGCATTTGTCAAAAGCTATGGCTGCGGCAGGGCTGACTGTTGCGCAGGTTTTTTCGCCTCATATCGAACACGCTCGTGTACTGGCTTCGGAATTTAGCGCATTGTTTACAGATCGGTATTCACAAATTATTAAGGATGCTGATTTGTATCTGATAGCAGTCCCTGATGGGAAAATATCCTCTGTAGTAGTTAAATTGCCACCAGTTGCCGGAATTGTTTGTCATACTTCAGGGGTTACTTCAATGAAAATTTTGGAGAAATTTGACCGTTCGGGCGTTTTCTATCCTTTCCAGACTTTTACCGGAAACAGTAATGTGGATATTTCAAAAGTTCCGTTCTGTCTCGAGGCTTCTTCGCAGGAGGTTATGGATACAATCCGGATGCTGGCCCGTAAAATGAGTAAATCTGTTCACACCATGGGAATTGAGCAGCGCAAAAGGTTACATCTTGCCGGCGTTTTGGTAAATAATTTCACAAACTATCTTTACGCTGTGGCTGACGATTTTCTTGAAGAGAATGGGATAGATACCTCTTTGCTTTTGCCGCTCATACTGGAAACTGCTGCCAAGGTTCAGAAGCTTCCGCCCGACGATGTGCAAACCGGACCGGCCCGCCGTGGCGATGAATCTACCATTGAAAAGCATCTCAATATGTTAAACGATAATGTAGAATTAAGAGAGATATATTATATTTTAAGTCAACAAATTTTAAAGAAATATCATGCGTAATTACAAGGCTCTGCTCACCGGAGTAAATACTTTTATTTTTGATTATGATGGCGTTATGACGGACGGACGTGTTATTTTGCAGCACAACGATCCACCGCTACGTACAGCCAATGTTCGGGATGGTTTTGTCCTGCAACTTGCTGTAAAACTGGGTTATAATGTGGTCGTAATTTCCGGCGGATTTTCAAAATCCATGGATAACCGGTTTGACACATTGAATATTAAAGACGCTTTTACCGGAGTGAAAAACAAAGTGGAAGTTTTTGAAAAATATATCAAAGAGAAAGGGATTGATGCCCAAAATGTGGTTTATATGGGCGATGATATCCCGGATATACCGGTAATGAAAAGAGTGGGAGTTCCTGTTTGTCCTGCTGATGCTACAGAAGAAGTGAAAGCCGTATCTGTTTACATTTCCGACAAAAACGGAGGCGAAGGTTGTGTTCGCGATATCATAGAGCAGGTTATGAAAGTTCAGGGCAAATGGATGACTCCGGAGGCGTTTACCTGGTAAAGCCAAAAGGCAAAAGGAAAAAGACGAAAGATGGCTGGATGATAAATAAAAAGCAACTGCCTGACGATTGTTTGGCCATTACTTATCACACTAAACGCTTAATCATTGTCTGACAACTGCTTGACCCATCACAGGCCAAATAACGAATTATCGAATAACCAGGTATCCAATTAACCAATGACAATAAATCAAATTTATGCGCACATTTTTTAAACTCATACGATGGCCAAACCTTCTCATTGTAATTTTGAGCATGAGTTTTCTCCTGTTTTTGCTTGTGAAACCGGGATTAGGACTTGCGGGAAGCACCGGGATGACTTCCGGCGAATTCATTTTGCTGATGATTGCCGTGTTGCTCACGGCTATGGGTGGCTACGTAATCAATGATTTGAAAGATTTGAAAACCGATGTCATTAATAAACCAGGAAAAAATGTGTTTGAAACAAAATTTTCAGTAAAACAGGGAAAGATATTTTACTGGCTTTTTACCATTGGTGGCATGCTTGCTGGTTCAGTACTCTCTTTTTTGTCAGGCAAAAGCAGTTATGCATTAATTTTTGTTTTCACTGCCGGGCTGTTGTGGTTTTACTCCACACGATATGAGTGCCAACTGTTGGTCGGGAATATTGTAGTTGCTTTTTTGAGTGCACTTTCCTTTGGATTGGTCTGGCTGTATGAATTAATGGCTTTGCATATTCAGTCGGTCGCAGTGGATCGCCATAGCCTTTTGCTGGTCAATACGCTGGTGCTTATATATATGGGATTTGCTTTTCTGGTGAGCCTGTTGCGTGAAGTGGTAAAAGATATTGAAGATGAAAAAGGAGATCGGCAAACCGGATGTTTGACTTTGCCGGTAACCTATGGTGTAAAAAAGGCCAAAAATGTTGCGCTGGCAGTTAACCTGACGGGACTTATTGCCTCATTTGCCATCCAATGGTTCTTTTATAAACATGATTTTAATGTGTTGTTTTTGTTTTTCTTTCTGGTGGATTTGCTTTTTGGCTTTGTGCTTTTGAAACTCGTCACTGCCGAGAGGAAAGAACATTTTAGTTTGCTTTCTCTTTGGATAAAGTTGCTCATGGTTGCAGGGGTTTTATCCATTGGATTGTTTTATTTTGAATAAGGAAAATATGTTACTGGATAAACTAAACCAATTTGATATCATTCTCGCTTCCGGTTCGCCCCGCCGTCAGCAGTTATTGGCAGAGATGGATATTTCATTTCGTGTACTGACAAAGCCGGTTGAAGAAGTATTTCCCGGTCGGCTCTCTCCCGATGAAGCCGCAGCTTTTCTGTGCCAATTAAAAAGTGAGGCTTTTACTGAAAAAGATTTTAATAAAAACACCTTGCTTATCACAGCGGACACAGTGGTTGCGTTGGATAACAGGATATTGGGAAAACCGGAGAATACCCAGGAAGCAATTACCATGCTCCGGCATCTCTCCGGCAGAAAGCATCAGGTTATCACCGGCGTTTGCCTTCGGTTGCCCGGAAAAAGGAAGATTTTTACTACTGCTACTCATGTCTGGTTCAAAACATTACCGGAAGATGAAATTGATTATTATGTCCGTCAATATCAGCCATTTGATAAAGCAGGTGCCTATGGTATTCAGGAATGGATTGGCCATGCTGCCATCCGTAAAATTGAAGGCTCTTATTTTAATGTGATGGGGCTTCCGACGCACAGGTTATACGAGGAACTGGACGGGTTTCTGGAGTAAACCGGTTATCCGTATGACAAAGAACATTACAATTTACTGTTTTCAAGCAAAACTCATTGTATCTTTGCCATCAAAAACGGAAATGTTTCCGCGATTTTACGAAAGTGATACTTATGCAGAACAAACCATTGATACTTATTACCAACGATGACAGCATCCATGCCAAAGGGTTGCGCAAACTGATAAAGCTCATGCGTAAATATGGCGATGTGGCTGTAATTTCTTCCGAACAGGTTATGTCGGGGATGAGCCATGCTGTTACCATTAAAACACCTTTAATGCCGAGGCTGATACACGAAGAAACCGGATTTCGCGAGTTTTTGACTAACGGTACACCTGTTGACAACGTAAAACTCGGGAAAAATGCCTTGTTGGAACGAAAACCAGATCTGGTGGTTTCCGGTATTAACCACGGTTCCAATGCAGCCATCAACATTGTCTATTCCGGTACCATGGCAGCAGCTATGGAAGCCGCCATTGATGGAATTCCGTCTATAGGTTTTTCACTGGACGATTATGATCTCGAAGCCGATTTCAGCCACGTGGACCCGTTTGTGGAAACCATTACTGAAAAAGTGTTGCGTGATGGTTTGCCTGAAGGTGTTTGCCTCAACGTGAATATTCCCAAAAAATCACATGTGCCTGTAAAAGGTATCAAGGTGGTAAGACAGGCAAAAGCACGGTGGGTCGAAGCTTTTGACCAGCGGGTTGATCCTTTTGGCCGCACTTATTACTGGATTGGCGGAAACTTTGTCAATGGCGATCCGCGCCCCGATACAGATGAAAAAGCACTGGCAGATAATTATGTGGCAGTGGTGCCTGTTCAGCTTGATTTTACGGCTACTCAGCTCTTGAAAAATCTTGAATTTTAATAAAATGAATTTTTTAAAGAAAGATAACTTTTGGCTTGGCCTGGCCATGGCGCTGCTTTTGCCCCTGCCACTTTATGGCTTATTTTTTGGACTTGACATATTTATGAAAAGTACAGGACTGTGGCATGGACTTAAACAACCCGAAAATATCTACCTGCTGAGTATTATTGGAAATCTGCTGCTCCTGAAGTTAACATTCGTAAAGTGGGAAAATCCAAAAACAGGTAAAGGAGTATTACTTATGACTATAGCGCTGGCTTTGCTTTTCTTTTATTTGTTTTTTAAACCATAAATTCTTTTTTAAGTAACATCCATTATTCCTGTTCGGTATGTTTGTAGAAATCATTGTCTTTTTAATTATTAGTATTGTACTCAGTTCGGCGGGTATTGGCGGAGGAATTTTCTATGTGCCGATTTTTCTTTTTCTGGGATATAGCTTTCAGGAATCTTCTACAACAAGTTTGTTTTTGATTGCCATTACAGGGTTCTCGGCATTTTTACGGTTTCGCAAAGCAAAAATGGTAGACTGGCAACTTGCCCTGGTTCTAGAAACCTTTACCGACTTGGGCGCTTTTACGGGCGGAGCCACTTCCTTCCATTTTCACCCTCATTTGTTAAAATTAATCTTGGGACTTCTTTTGTTGATAGCCTCATATTTTACCATAAAACCTAAAAATAACGCTACCGTTAGTATTCCTTCCGGGAAGGGTTTTGGTCGTTGGAACAGACATTTTAACGGATATGATTACTCACTTTCATTGCCAATTATTATTCCGCTCACCTTTTCTATTGGCTATCTTTCAGGATTATTGGGTATTGCCGGAGGTGTATTTAAAATCCCGATTATGATTCTTTGGTTTGGAATACCGGCAAAAATAGCCATTGCCACATCAACTTTGATGATAAGTCTGACAGGTCTGCTTGGACTTGGCGGACATCTGCTGCACACTGCCATCGACTGGAAAACTGCTGCTATTCTTGGAGTTGTGGTTTTTGCAGGCGGACAAATCGGCTCGCGTATCTCGTTAAAACTTTCAGAAAAAAAGGTTAAATTTGTTTTGTCCGGGATACTGGGCATTATTGCTGTTTATATGATTTTGAGTACATTGTTGTAACCAAATTAAATATACCTCCAATGAAGTATTATCTCATAGCCGGCGAAGCTTCGGGTGATTTGCACGGGGCTAACCTCATGAAAGCCATATTAAAAAATGACCCGGAGGCTGAATTCCGGTTTTGGGGTGGCGACAAAATGCAGGCTGTGAGCGGGACACTGGTAAAACATTACCGTGAGCTGGCATTTATGGGAATTGCGGAAGTCCTGCTGAATATCCGGACTATTCGTAAAAATTTTGCATTCTGTAAAAAGGAACTGCTGCGGTTTGCGCCCGATGTGGTGGTGTTGATTGACTATCCGGGCTTCAACCTGAGGATGGCCAAATTTGCCCATGAAAAAGGGATGAAAGTGGCATTTTATATATCCCCCACTATATGGGCGTGGAAGCAATCGCGGGTTTACAAAGTAAAAAAGTACGTGGACAGGATGATGGTTATTTTGCCTTTTGAAAAGGAATTTTATGCCAAATTTGATTATCAGGCCGATTTTGTCGGACATCCGCTGTTGGATGAACTGGCAGAAGAAGTACCGGTTGCAAGAGAAGTCTTCGTAAAACAGAATGACCTTTCAGATAAGCCGATTGTAGCTGTTTTACCCGGAAGTCGTGTACAGGAGATTAAAAAAATTCTGCCACAAATGCTTGCTGTCGCATCTGAATTTTCCGAATATCAGTTTGTGGTGGCCGGTGTGAATTCGGTCCCTCGAAACATTTATTCAGCGCAGAATACTGCAGTAATTTTTAATCAGACACATGCTCTTCTGCGACACGCTGAGGCCGCATTGGTAGCCTCCGGTACAGCAACGTTGGAAACGGCATTGCTGGGTATCCCACAAGTAGTTTGCTATAAAATTTCGCTGGTTTCCTATGCTGTTGCAAAATTATTGGTACACCTCAGATTTATCTCGCTGGTGAATTTGATTCTTGACAAAGAAGTAGTCAAAGAGTTGATTCAGTATGACTTTTCTAAAAAGAATTTGCTAGATGAGCTGCATATTTTGCTAAAAGATACCGGGAGAAGAAAACAAATCGCATCAGAATATGATTTACTTAGAACAAAACTGGGAAACAGCGGCGCTTCTAAAAATGCTGCTGCTGTTATTTCTGAAGTTTTGAAAAAACAGTCGTAATCTGCACCTGCTTATTTGTGGGCTTTTTCCTATTTTTACCTTTTGATAAGAAAGACAACATGAGAATTCATTTTATCGCCATTGGCGGAAGCGCCATGCACAATCTCGCCATTGCACTCAAAATTAACGGACACGATGTAACCGGTTCGGATGATGAGATTTTTGAACCTTCACGGGGAAGATTGAAAAAATATGGTTTACTTCCTGATTCCGAGGGCTGGCATCCGGAAGCCATTTCCAAAGAGTTGGATGCCATTATTTTAGGGATGCATGCCCGGCCTGACAATCCCGAATTACTTCGGGCACAAAAAATAGGTGCAAAAATATATTCCTATCCGGAATTTCTTTATGCACATGCCAAAAACAAAAAGCGCGTGGTTATCGGAGGAAGTCATGGAAAAACGACCATCACGGCCATGATTATGCATGTGCTGAAATACTGGAAATGGGATTTTGACTACCTCGTGGGTTCAAAATTGCGCGATTTTGAAGTGATGGTACGTCTCAGTGATAAGGCTCCTGTAATGATTTTTGAGGGTGACGAATATCTCAGCTCTCCCATCGATCGTCGGCCCAAATTCCATTGGTATCATCCCCATATTGCCTTGCTTAGCGGTATCGCCTGGGATCATATCAATGTTTTTCCCACTTTTGAAAATTATCTTGAGCAGTTTTCTGTATTTATCAATTTAATCGAAAAAAATGGGACACTCATTTTTAATGCCGAAGATAATCAACTCGCCACACTGGTTTCCAATAACGGAAAAGACATCCGTAAGATTCCTTATAAAACACCTGAATTTGAGATAAAAGAGGGGGCGTCTTATGTTTTTGACGGGGAAACAAAAATACCAATGAAAATTTTTGGACGACATAATCTGCAGAATATGAACGGTGCAAGAATGGTTTGCCATGCATTGGGATTAACGGATCAACAGTTTTTTGAGGCCGTTTCCGGTTTTAGGGGGGCGGCCAAAAGGCTGGAGCTTGTTATGCAAATGGGACAGGGAAGGCTTTTTAGTGATTTTGCTCATGCACCTTCTAAATTACAGGCTACTCTGGAAGCCGTGAAAGCTCAATTTCCCAAACAACGGGTGATCGCCTGTTTTGAATTACATACTTTTAGCAGCCTTAACACTGATTTCCTTGAACAGTACGCCGGAAGTATGGATGCAGCGGACAATGCCATTGTTTATTTTAGCCCGCATGCGTTACAAATGAAACGTTTGCCCATGCTAAATAAGCAGAAAATAAAAAATGCTTTTTGCAGAGATAATTTGCTGGTTTTTGATGATGTGAAGAAATTGAAGGACTGGTTGATGAACAACAGTTCACACGAAGATATCTTCCTCATGATGAGTTCGGGAACTTTTGATGGCATAAATATGAAGACACTGGCTACGCAATTGTTAGAGGAATAGCCTTCAGAATATGTATTGGCAATTCTGAATTTATTAACCTAAGTTCAGGGAAAACTATAATAGCGCCACTTTAATTACATCCTTTCCGGCAACTGAATTCCCAGCAACCCCATGGCCGACCGCAGCACCTTCGAGGTGAAAGCCGAGAGCAGAATGCGGAAATCGCGTTTGGCAGTATCTTCCTCTTTCAGAATGGAATGGTCGTGGTAAAACTGGTTGAACTCTTTGGCCAGATCGTAGCTGTAATTGGCAATTTGTGCCGGGCTGTATGCTTCGGCAGCCGCATCGACTACCTGCGGAAAATCATAAAGCAATTTTAAAAGTGTCTTTTCTTTCTTTTGTAGTAAAAGACCGGA
Source organism: Bacteroidales bacterium (assembly GCA_015488735.1). Classification (GTDB taxonomy): domain Bacteria; phylum Bacteroidota; class Bacteroidia; order Bacteroidales; family F082; genus Sulfidibacterium. The sequence goes on from WFNG01000110.1 coordinate 27,448, forward strand.
AACGCTGTTTGCTTTTGGCTCAATACCGGCAGCATTGGCTTTGCGGATAACCGAACGGATGCGCGCGTGGGTGTATTGTATAAAGGAACCGGTATTACCGTTGAAGTCGATGGATTCTTCCGGGTTGAAAAGCATGGTTTTTTTCGGATCCACTTTCAGGATGAAATATTTCAAAGCACCCATACCAATCATATTGTACAGACGTGCCGACTCTTCCGGTGTGAAGTCATCAAATTTCCCTAACTCTTCGGAAGTTCTGCGTGCGGTGGCAGCCATCTCTTCCATGAGGTCATCGGCATCTACCACAGTTCCTTCACGCGATTTCATTTTGCCATGAGGCAGCTCCACCATACCGTAAGAAAGATGATAAATACCTTCTGCCCAGCTTTTTCCCAGCTTTTTCAGGACGCGTTGCAGCACGTCAAAATGGTAATTCTGCTCGTTACCCACCACGTACATCAGTTTCTGCGGGTGATAATCGTCGTAGCGAAGCTGTGCGGTTCCCAAATCCTGTGTCATATAAACCGATGTGCCGTCTGAACGCAGCAACAGCTTCTCATCCAGTCCTTCGTCTGTCAGGTCGCACCATACCGAGCCATCTTCTTTTTTGAAAAAGACACCTTTTTCCAGCCCTTCGTTTACCAGGGCTTTTCCCAGCAGGTAAGTCTCAGATTCATAATAAATTTTATCGAAATCGATACCCATCTGCCTGTAGGTAATGTCGAAGCCGGCATAAACCCAGCTGTTCATCTCTTTCCAGAGCTTCCGGATTTCTTCATCTCCGCCTTCCCATTTTACAAGCATGGCTTTGGCTTCAAGGATAAGCGGTGCTTTAAGGGCAGCCTCCTTCTCATCCACACCCTGTTTTACAAGGTCAGCAATTTGTTCTTTGTATTTTTTGTCAAAAAGCACGTAAAAGTCACCCACCAGCTTGTCGCCTTTTTGTCCCGACGACTTCGGCGTTTTCCCATCACCCCATTTCTGCCATGCCAGCATCGATTTGCAGATATGGATTCCCCGGTCGTTCACAAGGTTTACTTTCAGTACCTTTTTTCCACTGGCCTTCAGGATTTCCGCTACTGACCATCCGAGCAGGTTGTTGCGGACATGTCCGAGGTGCAACGGTTTGTTGGTGTTGGGAGAAGAGTACTCGATGACCACCGGCGGTTCATTCTGTTGCTGTTTAAAGCCAAATTTCTCATTGTCTGATGCCGATTTAAAAAAAGAAAACCAGTAAGTATCAGCAATTTCGAGGTTCAGAAAGCCTTTGATGACGTTGAATCCGGTAACCTCCGGCATCTCATCTGCGAGCCACTGGCCCAGTTCGCTGGCAGTAGTTTCGGGTGCTTTACGCGACAGGCGCAGCAACGGGAAGACCACAACGGTGAGGTCGCCTTCAAATTCGGGACGGGTTTTCTGGATTTGAAAAATAGCCGGTTGCACCGTTTGCTGGTACATCGTTTTTACCGCATTTGTCAGGGCTTCCGCCAGTTTGGACTCAATCATATTAAACAGCTTTATTGAAGGGGCAAAATTAGGAAAAAATTAACTTATTTTTGCGGAATAAACAAGAGCATGATATGGCCATTCCGTTAGCAGAGCAATTGCGTCCCCGGACGCTGGACGAGTTTATCGGTCAGGAAGAGCTGGTAGGTAAAGGAGGCATTTTACGTAAAGTGATTATTTCGGGAAACATTCCTTCGATGATTCTCTGGGGTCCTCCCGGTGTGGGGAAAACCACGCTGGCACACATCATTGCAGAGCGGCAGGGGCTGACATTTTACACGCTGAACGCGGTGAGTGCCGGCGTAAAAGATGTGCGCAAAGTCATCGAGTCGGCTTCGCAATATGCCGGCAATGCCATTCTGTTTATTGATGAAATCCATCGTTTCAGCAAATCGCAGCAGGATTCTTTGCTGAGTGCTGTGGAAAAAGGTATTGTCAGGCTCATTGGGGCTACCACCGAGAATCCTTCCTTTGAAGTGATTTCACCGCTTTTGTCGCGTTGCCAGGTTTATATCCTGAAACCGTTGGAAAAGAAGCATCTGGAAGCTTTGGCGGAAAAAGCAGCAAGACTTTTGTCGGAGCAAAACGGGATACCTGTTGAAGTTGAGGAAACGGAAGCTTTGATTCGTATCTCAGGCGGGGATGCACGAAAACTTTACAACGCACTGGAACTCTTTGTGGAACAAGAAAAAAAAGGCGCGAAAAAGCTGATTATCAACGATGAGAATCTGAGTCGTACCATTCAGGCAAACCTCGTGTTGTACGACAAGCAGGGCGAGATGCATTATGACATTGTTTCGGCTTTTATTAAATCGTTGCGGGGCAGCGATCCCAATGCTGCTGTTTATTGGCTGGCACGTATGGTGGAAGCCGGCGAAGATCCCAAATTCATTGCCCGCCGTATGCTGATTCTTGCCTCGGAAGACATTGGCAATGCCAACCCCAACGCGCTGCTGCTTGCCAACACCTGTTTTGATGCAGTGAGTAAAATAGGCTGGCCGGAAAGCCGGATAATCCTGTCGCAGACAGCTATTTATCTCTCCACTTCACCTAAGAGTAACGCGGCTTATGCTGCCATAAAGAAAGCACAATCGCTGGTAAAGAAAACCGGAAACCTGCCGGTGCCGTTGCATCTGCGTAATGCGCCCACCGGACTTATGGAAGATATGGGCTATGGAAAAGATTACCGCTATGCCCATGATTATGAAGGTAATTTTGTGAATCAGGAATTCCTTCCTGATGAAATCAGCGGGAACATGCTTTTTGAACCGGGAAATAATCCGCGGGAAGAGGAAATGCGGAAATCGTTGAGGAACAAGTGGAAAAGCCGATACCGTTATTAG
>WFNG01000111.1 GCA_015488735.1 Bacteroidales bacterium
GCCATGAACGATTCCGCCCGGATGGCCATGAGACAGCAAATGGACAAGCAGCATGTGGCACTTCGGCAGATTGTGTTGGACCATTACAGCGAATTGCAAAGGCAAATGGCCCCGCTAAAAACAAAAATGCCCCAATGGCGTGCAGATATTCATAACATCGTTATGCCAAACAGGCCGCAACAGGTCAACCAGAACATGAAAAAGCCCCTTCAGGCAAAAGCTTTCCTGAAAGACCGGGGCGACATTATGTTTCTGCTCTTCGACCCGCAGCATCCCGATAGTTTTATGTTTATGCATCAGATGCAGGGCAACAGAAGAAAATAACATTGAACTTTTCTTAAATATTTATAAACCATTCCCGAAATTTTCTAGGGAATGGTTTTTTTATTCACAGAACCAAGTTATGCCAAAGACCTTCTGCAAACGATTGAAATATATCTTTTAAAAAAAGCCAGAGTACAAACAGATGCTAAAGCAGATTCCGGGCAATCACTCCCCCGGCTTCATTTGTCCAGCTCAAGGAATTAGCGTACTTTCGGGCTTTCTAAAAAATTTGTTATGGCAAGAAAACCGCATCTCAGTTTTTGGCAAATCTGGAACATGAGCGTGGGATTTTTCGGGATACAATTTGGCTTTGCTTTACAAAATGCCAACGTAAGCCGGATTTTTCAAACACTTGGTGCCGATATTGGTAATCTGTCCATTTTGTGGGTGGCAGCACCTGTTACAGGACTCATCGTTCAGCCCATTATCGGACATTACAGCGACAAAACCTGGAACCGGCTTGGCCGGAGACGACCTTATTTTCTGACAGGTGCCCTGCTGGCTTCGCTGGCTCTGCTTATCATGCCAAACTCTCACGTTCTGTGGATGGCTGCCGGTATGCTTTGGATTCTGGATGCTTCCATCAACATTTCCATGGAACCGTTTCGTGCTTTTGTGGGAGATATGCTTCCCGAAGAGCAACGGACTCAGGGCTTTGCCATGCAGAGTTTTTTTATCGGGACAGGAGCGGTCATTGCCAGTGTACTTCCCTGGGTAATGACCAACTGGCTTAACATCAGCAATACAGCACCCGAAGGAATTATCCCCGATTCAGTAAAATGGTCGTTTTACATTGGCGGAGCCGTCTATTTTACAGCCGTGTTATGGACAATTCTCACCACAAAAGAATATCCGCCCGAACAACTCAAAGAATTTGATACAGAAGAAGAGAATCGCACACACGCCAGTGTTACCACTGCTTCTGTCAAGATCAACCATCATGAAAAAGGTAAAAAACAAACACGTAACGGATTTCTCTGGCTGGTATTCGGGGTGTTGCTTTCTATATGGTTTTATGAAGACCACCTTACAAAAGATTTGTATGTGCTTTCTTTCGGACTGGTAGCATTGGGGGTTTTAATGATTATCTCCGGGGGTATGCAACTGAAAGGGAAAAATACTACAGCCCTTGTAGAAATTATGAACGACATGTTCGGCATGCCCAAAACCATGTTGCAGCTGGCTTTTGTACAGTTTTTTAGTTGGTTTGCCCTGTTTGCTATGTGGATTTATACCACACCGGCAGTTACAGAATATGTTTTCCACACAACCAATACTACCTCGGCGGCTTACAACACCGGTGCCGACTGGGTATCTATTTTATTTGCTGTTTACAACGGCTTTGCTGCCATTGTAGCCTGGCTGCTCACACCGCTGGCCAAAGCCACAAGCAGAAAGTCAGCTCACGCTATTTCGTTGCTCCTGGGCGGGCTCGGACTTTTTTCTATTTATTTTATTCACGATCAATATCTGTTAATCATTTCCATGTTGGGCGTTGGTGTTGCCTGGGCCAGCATTTTATCCATTCCTTACGCCATTCTTACCAACGCATTACCACACGACAAAATGGGAATCTACATGGGTATTTTTAACTATTTCATTGTGATTCCACAAATTGTCGCCGCAGCCATTTTGGGTTTCTTCCTGCAAAAGTTTTTCCACAGCGAAGCCATTTACGCTATGATTATTGGTGGAATTTCTATGTTGCTGGCTTCTGTTTTGATTTTGTTTGTCAAAGATAAAGGTTAAATTACAGCTATGGTTGTGGAAGACGAATTTATCGACTTGCCCGGCATCAACTTGTTTACCCGGAAATTGATTCCTGACCAAGACCAATGGAACCCGAAAAAGCCAGTCGTTATTTTCCTTCACGAAGGATTGGGATCGGTGGGGCAATGGAAAGACTTTCCCGAAAAATTTCTTAAAAAATGTCATTTACCCGTTTTACTTTACGACCGTTTGGGATACGGAAAATCTTCGTCCCGTAAAGAAAAGCGCGGACTTGATTATATCCATCAGGAAGAAAAATTGCTGGAGCAGCTTGTCCAAAAACTTTCTCTGAAAAAATATTACCTTCTGGGACATAGCGAAGGTGGCTCACTGGCCTTAATTCATGCCGCACAACATCCGGATGGGCTGCTTAAAGTTATCACTTTGTCGGCCAACACGCAAGAGGAACCCTGCATAACAACGGGTATTGAAAATGTTAAAAGGATGTACGAAGAACCGAATTCCAAATTAAAAAAGGCGTTACAAAAATATCATGGTATGCGTTGTGATGATGTTTTTTATGCCTGGTGCGATACCTGGACAGCCGGTTTTTTTCAAAGCTGGAATATTAAAGCAGAGCTTGGCAAAATTCAGATTCCCGTGCTGGCTTTTCACGGACGTAATGACCAATACACCAGCTTACAGCAAATAGAAAACATCCGGCAACTTATTTCTTCCAAAAAGGAAATCCATCTTTTAGACCAGTGCAGTCATCATCCTCATTTTGACCATCCGGATGAGGTATTGACGATTATTGGGGATTTTTTGAAACAGGATTAAACTTTACCCCTACTCATCAACAAACAAAGAAATTCCCGGTAATGCAACAAGAACCAAAAGCTTAAGCTTTCTTTACTTTTTCTTTCCCTGAAGCCAGGTGTGGCGAAAATGGCACTTCTGGTATTCCGGATTTATCCTCACATAAGTTTCTTTTGCATGACTGTTAATCCAGGCATCAACGGTTTTACGCTGTTTAGCTTGCAGTGCCCATTGCTCAAACCGGGGGTAATCCTGTTTAAGATTAGCTTTGTGTGGCGGAATTCGCTTTTCCAGATAAAGCAATCGATAAGCATCTTTTCCGGCTTTTGTTTTAAATGGTACAGGATTGGAAATTTCTCCGGGTTTCAGTTTATTCACAATAAACGAAACCTGCGGATTAAGTTGCTCCCCTTCAAACTCGGTACCTCCTGATTGGGGATTCAACAGATAACCGCCGTTGTTTTTATTAGGCCCCTGCGAATATTCTTCCACGGCCTTATCAAAAGTTAAAGAGTCTGCGCGAATTTCTCTCACAATAGTATCCAATTTCATCCTGGCTTTTAACAAATCTTTTGCAGAAACTTTTGGAACAAGCAGTATATGGCGAACATTAATATAATCGCCTTTGCGGGCTATCATTTGAATAATATGGTAACCTGCTTTTGTCTTCACAACCCCTGAGATCTGACCGGGCTTTAACTTGTATGCAGCTGCTTCAAAAGCAGGATAAAGCTGACCACGGCCATAAAAACCCAATTCGCCACCATTTTTTGCCGAGCCCGGATCCTGTGAATACAAAATGGCCATGGTAGAGAAACTTTCTCCGTTCAGGATGCGTTTGCGCAATTCCAGCAACTCTTTTTTAACCCTGAGTTTTTCTTCCAGGCTTACCGGTGGTTTTCTCACAATCTGCCGGATGACATACTCCGTTTTTATCATGGGAATGCTGTCCTTGGGCAAGGATTTATAATAGGATGTTATCTCGGAAGGTGTAACTGTAACATCGCCAATAATTTTCTGCTGTACCTGTTGTGCCAGCATTTGGTCTTTCACAATATTACGAATTTCGGATTTAATTTCCGAGATGGATTTCCCATAATATTTCTCCAGCTTTTCCTGACTTCCAAACTGGTTAATAAAACCTGAAAGCCTTCTTTCCAACTCTGCATTTACCTGCATCTTGTCAACCTGAATACTGTCAACTTCGGCCTGGGCAACCATGAGTTTCTGATAAAGCAGGCTCTCCAGAATATCACATTTCATTTCATTTTCAGTACCCTGTATTCCACCCTGCATTCTGTAGCTCAAATACTGATTATCGATATCCGATTGCAATATCGGTGAATTACCAACAACCGAAACCACCTGATCAATCATCTTTCCCTGAGGCATACTGTTATTGAGACTGTCCTGAGCAGTAGCTGCCGGCTGAAAAGCCAGAGACAGGATGACGACAAGTATTGCCAGCAGATTCTGGTTACTAAATTGTATTCTGTTTTTTGTTATCTGTTTGTTTGTCATGTTAATATATTTCAAATTCTTTTTGTTTTATAGCACTTTTAAAAATATCTTTTCGTAACTGGTGTATCATTTTCATTTTGCGCATGTTTAAAATAACCTGCCTAATGAAGTTCGTTTCCAGTTCTTCGGGCGATATGTCATCCTTAATTTTAAAGTTGACAAATTTAAGCAGATAAATCTTGCTATCGTCCTTCAAGCGAATAATTCTGTGATTTTTCAGATAAATTCCCTGATTATATGTTTCGATGGGAATCACTCTCAACAATTGATTAAACGGAATCCAGGTGTTTGTATCCGCTGAAAAAGCCTGTGCCATTACCGGAGCATAGTTTTCCAACGAATCCAGTAAAACACTGTCAGGAAGATGCAGCATCCCCCAGAAAGTTCTCTCTAATTGTGGACTGTCCACCCGGCTTCGGTTGATAATAACGTAAATTACCTTTACAATATTTTCTTTCAGCTGAAAATCTTTCAAATGACTTTGGTAATAGTTGTTGACTTGTTGTTCCGTAACAATCGTATCCATATTTTGCCTCACATACTCCGTTTCGTATTGATAGATAATCAGGGAGTTCCGGTACTCTTCAAGCCGCTTTTTAAAATTCAGCTTTTCTTCTGGCAGGTTTTTTTCAGCCTGTTGAAGCAGCAGTTGTGTATGTACCCATTTGTTGATATAACTCTGACATAAAAGCAAACTGTCACGAGCAGAAGTATTTTTGGGTATTATCCCTTTCAGGTCATTAACATAAAGATATTTTTCGCCAACACGTGCCAGGGGTGCATTGTTTGATTCAATTTTATGTTTGCAGCCTGAAAGGCCTATGCCGGCCGTCAATACCAAAAACAACAACACGCCAATCAATATGCCGGATAGATTGTCTCCCTTTCGGAAAAAGATTTTTGGAACAAATAGCCTCATGACTTCTTTTTATTCTTAAACTTTATCAGTTTATGCAAAACTTTCTCGTTCACATGTACCGGATATTTTTTGCGTAGTTGCTGCACCCACACTTTTTCCAGATAATCCTGATAATCCGATACAATGAGTCCGCGAGCCTGTTCAAAAGACATGATACCGGGAGGAACAATCTTTTTTATGAAAACAATACTGGCCTTATTTTCAACTTCTGAAGGGACAGGCTTTGAAAGGCCAGTTTTCCACGAAATACCGTCCACAAGCCTGTTGTCGCCCTTTTGGAAAGTTCCGCTGTCGGCTTCTATTCCTTTTATACCTACCTTATGTTTCCGGATAACCTGTATAAGTTGCTCTTTATTTGGGGTGTGGTTCAGCAACGAATCCATTTTGCCCAGATACTGCTTCGGGCAGGAAAAAATAAAAGCGTTGGCTTCTTCCCCATGTTTATATTTAGAGCGATGCTCCTGATAAAA
>WFNG01000112.1 GCA_015488735.1 Bacteroidales bacterium
ATGTGAATGTGTTTCATGAATAAAGTTTTTATGTTTTCTAAATTCTTCTTTTCAGATTTCCGGATTGTATAAGAGCAATGCAATATTAAGCCTTTTTGTGGAAAAATAATAGACTGGATGTTTCAATTTTATTAAAATGTTTTGCCAGCAAGATGATTAGCCTGTGTTTTCTCCAAAACAGCATCCGGGGATTTCTCAGATATTCTTTACTTTCGCAAAATGAAGGAAGGGAATGTTGATATGGTAACAATTCTTGGCCCCACGGCAACCGGAAAGACACGTCTGGCTGCTTTGCTGGCCGACAAGATAAAGGGCGAAATTATTAGTGCCGACTCGCGGCAGGTTTATCGTGGGATGGACATCGGCACGGGAAAGGATTTGGATGATTACGTGGTTAACGGGAAAAGGATCCCCACTCATCTTGTGGATATTGCCAATCCGGGAACGGAGTACAATGTCTTTGCTTTTCAGCGTGATTTTCTTCAGGCTTATGCAGACATCCGGCATCGGAAACGCTTACCTGTTTTGTGCGGTGGAACAGGCCTTTATCTCGAAGCAGTCCTTAACGGATACCGTCTGCAGGAAGTACCGGAAAATATTGGCTTACGCGAAAAACTGAGCCATTTATCGGATGCGGAACTAACAGAATTGCTCCAGACGTATGGGACACTTCACAACACCACAGACATCACCAATCGTCAGCGGACTGTTCGTGCCATCGAAATCAAAGAATTTGAAAAAACACATCCCGTTAAAGAAAAATTTCCTCCCATTCATTCGATAAACTTTGGTATTTTTTCCCCCCGCGAGATGGTGAGACGACGCGTTACCCGGCGGCTGAAAAGCCGTCTCGAAAACGGAATGATCGAAGAAGTACAACATTTGCTTGAGGAAGGCTTGAAACCGGAACAGCTTACATTCTACGGGCTGGAATACCGTTATGTAACGCAGTATGTTACGGGTGAAATCACTTATGATGAAATGTTCTCGAAATTAAATACGGCCATCCACCAATTTTCCAAGCGACAGATGACCTGGTACCGGCGTATGGAGAAACGGGGGATTGTCATCCACTGGATTGATGGCCGGCTGGCGGAAGCGGAGAAAGTTCAAGTTTGTCTGGAAATGCTAGCCTGAGTGCACTTCTCCCCACTTCCTTTGTGGTTTTTTTTTATCCTTGTGATACAAAGAGCTTATAACGTGTAAATACTTGTTAAACAGTATTTAATGTAAAACGGAAACCGTTTTGTGATAGTTCAATTTTGCAGACAATTTCTGCTACTTGAGATGTTCGTTCATTTTTTTTATTAGTTCCTCTTTGTGGATAGGTTTCGTGATGAAATCATCGCATCCAGCCTTGAAAGCTGCTTCACTGTCGGCTTCAAAAGCGTGTGCTGTTTGTGCAATTACGGGCAATCCGGGACGGAATGCCTTAATTTTTCGGGTGGCTTCCAGCCCGTTCATACCCGGAAGTTTAATGTCCATCAAGACAAGGTCTATTTTCGGATTTTTCCGGCACATCTCAACGGCCTGTAATCCATCGGCAGCATGTAGCCATTTCATCTTTTTCAGTTTGAGAATTGCTTTTAAATACATAAAACTTGTTTCATCGTCTTCAACAATCAAAATGAGGGCTGATTCCTTTCTGACCGGGATAGATGATTCGGTGGTGGAATGTACGGCAGGTTTTTCTGTGGGATTGAAGGGGATGGAAAAGTAAAATGTAGTCCCTTTCCCAACTTTTGATTCGAGCCATATTTTACCGCCCATAAGTTCAACCAGTCCTTTACTGATAGGCAAACCGAGTCCGGCACCTTCAAAATCCCTTGAAATTGACATGTCCGTCTGGTAAAAGCGCTCAAATATTCGTGTTTGATGTTCCCTGGCTATTCCCTTTCCTGTATCTTTCACCCAAACCGTAAGTTCATTTCCCGATATTTTATATCCAAAGTCAATACTTCCTGCTTTGGTAAATTTAAAGGCGTTGCCCAGCAGGTTGGTCATTACCTGGTTTATTTTACACTCATCTGAGATGAGAATGCTTTCTTTATCTGGTAAAGGCAAATGGTAGGTGAACAAAATATTTTTTTCTCTGGCTTGCATTTCAAACATATGCCAGGCATCTTTCATAAGCTTGTTTAACATGAAAGGCATGGTTTGTACTAAAATAGCACCGGATTCTATTCTGGAGATATCCAGAATATTGTTGATGAGATTCAAAAGCCTGTTTCCACTGGTCTTTATAAATTCGGCATAAGTTTTTGTTTCGTTTATATCGATAAAATCACTGGATAATAAATCGGCAAAGCCAAGAATGCCATTCAGCGGTGTACGTATTTCGTGCGACATGTTTTGTAAAAAGGCAGTTTTTAAACGGTCGGCTTCTTCAGCTTTCTCCTTGGCGGTGATTAACTCGGATATCATTTTTTTCTTTTCCGTGATGTCTTCTTTGACGCCTAACAGATGGGTTATTTTACCGGTATCGTTAAAGATAGGAGAGATGAGCGCGTTTTCCCAGTAAAGTTCTCCGTTTTTCTTTTTATCATGAAGCTCTCCTTTCCACTCTTTCCCGGATGTTATTGTTTCCCACATCTCTTTATAGAAGGCTTTGTCGTGTTCACCTGATTTTAGTATTCTTGGATTTTTGCCCATGGCCTCTTCAAAAGTATAGCCTGTAATTTCTGTAAATTTGGGGTTTACGTATTCAATATTACCTGCTGTGTCGGTAATCATTATAGTTACCGGACTTTGCTCGGTGGCTTTTGAAAGCTTCAGGTTAAATTCTTCAGCTCTTTTTTCTACAATGTAAAGGCTGAGCTGGTTGGCAATAATACCCATAATCTCTATTGCTTTTTTATCGTAGGCCATGGGATTGTCATAATTTTGTACAACAATTATTCCCAGTGTTTCATTTTTTATTGTAAGCGGTGCTCCCATCCAAACTTCTGCCCGTTGCCCGACCAATTCTATTTCTCCTTTGTCGGCCAGTTTTTTAATTTCTTCTTTCCGGAAAATCAAAGGTTTTCCGGCTTTTATTACTTTGCCTGATAAAGACTTTTCAGCAGAATATTCTGTTACAAATTCTACTTCATCTGTGCCATATTGCGCTTTGAGGGTATTGCTTTCAGCTTTGTAGAACGCGATAAAGAAGTTTTTTGCATAAATGATTTTGTTTAGCTCATCTTTTACTTTTATAAACAAGTCGTACAGCGTAGGGGCGGAGACCATGCTTTGGGCTATGTTGAATTGAATTTGCTGGATTTGCTGATGGCGTTTTTCTTTTGTAATATCTTTCAATGCACCAATGATGCCGGTCAGCCTGTTTTTCTCATAATCCCAGATAGGATAACCGGAAGATCTTACCCAGACTATTCGTCCGCTTTTATGTTTAATTCGGACTTCGATGGTTACTTTTTGGTTCTTTTTTATTTTTTCGAAAGCACTCTCATCCTTTTTTCTGTCATCGGGATGTATAATACCTCTCCATCCACCGGCATTTTTAAATTCTTCTATTGTATATCCCGTTATTTCCCGGAAAGATCCGGCAACCCATATCCTTTCATTGTTGCCTTTTTCATCTATCTGGTTCTGAAAAATATAATCGGAAGTCAGGTCAGAGACCATACGGTAACGCTCTTCGCTTCGTCTTAAATCTTCTTCTATCTTCTTTTCTTCCGTAATATTTTTCACAGAACCTATGATTTTTTGTAAGCGGTTGTTTTTGCGATCCCAAATAGGTAAAGCATCGACTCTTACCCATAAAATATGTCCGGTCTTGTGGTAGATGCGAACTTCTATTTTTGTTTTTTCGTTGTTGAACAATTTTTTGCGGGCGTCATCATCAATGGAAACGTCTTCGGGATGTAGTATTTTGCGCCATCCGCCTAATTTCACAAATTCATCAGGCGGATAACCTGTCATTTGTTCAAATGAACCAGCCATCCACACGTTTCCAATAGATCCATCGGTTAATACTTCATTTTCAAAAACATAATCGGAAGTTAAACCGGATATTAGTTTATATCTTTCCCTGTTTTCTTCTAGCTGCTCTTCTGTGAATTTTTGATCGGTTATATCGGTATAATGTTCAATGCGGCCACCTTTATAGAGCCCTGAATGGATGGGCTGGCTCCAGTGTTCCAGCCAGCGTTCTTCACGGTTTTTGCCCGGAAGCATATGGCAGATGAAATTTTCGATGTAGGTATTGTTATTATATGTGGAAAGAACTTTTGTGGCAAATTTCTCCGGATCTTCCAGCTGGAATTTAATACGCTCGCGGACCAGCTTTTTTTTATCTTTTCCAATGACTTCTTCTCTTTTTAGACCAAAATATTTTTCTGTGGCCTGATTTATCCAGACCACGTGGAACTGTGCGTCCAGAATAAATACACCAACTGCCGATGAATCAATCACATCGTCGATTAAACTACGGTATTTCCCCTCACTTTGGCGTAACTCCTGTTCTGTGCTTATCCTTAGTTTGATTTCATTTTCTAATTCGATGGTGCGTTGTTTCAC
>WFNG01000113.1 GCA_015488735.1 Bacteroidales bacterium
TTATTGCAGCCCCGCGATTACATTAATGCTCACCAACTGGTTGTTGCGCTTTCTTTGCTTGTGTTGGGCGTTGTTTTTGCTGGTGTAGGCGGGCATTTGCACGTTGTGGCTCCTGCCGTAAGGCTTCATCCAAAAGGCACACCTCCCATGTGGCCATTCTTGTTCATAACTATTGCCTGTGGTGCCATTTCCGGTTTTCACTCCCTCGTTTCTTCGGGTACTTCTGCTAAACAGGTCAGAAAAGAATCCGATTCTATCTTTGTCGGATATGGATCCATGCTTTTGGAAGGTGCTCTCTCTACCCTGGTAATTATTGCCACTACAGCCGGAATTGGTATGGGGTATATCTATCATGGCGAGGTGGTTACGGGTGTAACAGCCTGGACAGCGCATTACTCTTCATGGGCAGCAGCGGGAGGATTAAGTTCCAAAGTGGGTGCGTTTGTAGAAGGGGCGGCCAATATGATTGAGACCATCGGAATTCCTAAAGTTATAGCCATGACCCTTATGGGGGTATTTGTAGCCTCTTTTGCCGGAACAACAATGGATACTGCAACCCGTGTCCAGCGGTATCTGCTGACAGAGACATTCCCTAAAACTTTTAGAAATAAATATTTTTCTACGGCATTTGTGGTTGCTGTTGCTTTGGTACTTATCTTTTCTACAGGAGCTAACGGAAAAGGGGCACTTGCCCTGTGGCCGTTATTTGGCGCTGTAAACCAGACGTTGGCAGCACTGGCACTGTTGGTTGTTACTATTTATTTAAGAGCCCGTACGAAATGGGGATGGCTCATCAGTGTGATCCCGGGTATTTTTATGCTCACCGTTTCTCTTTGGGCTGCTATTGAGAACCAGTTTGATTTTGGAAATAAACACAATATTTTGCTTCAGGTACTCAATGCTATTATCATTATCAGCATGATTTGGGTATCTATTGAAGGGATAATTATTTTCTTCAAGACGCATTATTCTCCAACGTTAATGGATGAAGAAATGAAAAGTGCAGCATGATAATAATGATGTAAACACTTTTAATATTGACACTGTGCCGGTAAAATGCTTTCTTTGTAAAAAATTTACCGGGACAGTGTCAAATTTTGGCTTATGGATTATATTGGGATTTCAAAAATTCTGAAAGGAACTTATTACAGGCAGTTGCTGGCTTCTGTTTTTCTTGTGGTAGTTGCTTATTTGTTAAAATATTTTCACCAGTTGGATTCTGTACAGGTTCCGGGGCGAGCTTTTAATGTTGTTGTGGCAACCCTTGCAGGTGTTTTTGGCATTGCTCTTCCCATTTTCTACAGAAGCTATTTTGTTTATAAAATCAGAAACAGAAAACAGATTTCTTTGGATACTTTTATCCGTTTTGAACGTGTGCTGTTAACTACAGCACTTGTTACACCTTATTTTTTGGTTGTTTCGTTGTTGCTGAATATGATGGAAGCTACCAATATTTTGATTACCCTTTTTGCAATTTATGCAGCATATTATTATTTTCCTTCCGGAAAGAAGGTGCTTTTCGAAATGAAGATATTCAGGTTGCTGCCTGCTAAAAAGAAAGAAGATTAGATGAAAGCGGAAGAACTATTTAAAACAATACTTGCAAAAATAAAACAGGGATGGCACTCTTACCAGGAAGTTGCACAGGATACAGCCGTTGATACTCTCGAAATTGAATTGGGCGAAATGGAAAATATTTTCGGGCTGCTCGTGCTGGGCTCGTTTATCGGATTTCCTTCACCACCCATGCAAATAACCCTCGATCTACTTCCTGAAATGGAAAAACATTTTGCTATCATGCTGAACAAAGTAGATACTGCTGCCATGCCTATTTCCGATTTGTTATCAACCTTTGATGTCATGTAAATTATGGATAATACAGCAAAAAATATCTTTTTTCTTGGTAAAGGAGGTGTCGGTAAATCTACATCCTCGGCGTTAACGGCGTTGCATTTGGCTGATACAGGTAAAACGGTTCTGTTGGTTTCGCTGGACCCTGCGCACAATCAGGGAGATATTTTTATGAGAAAATTTGCCGAAAAAGCAGTCAAAATCGATGACAAACTCACGGTGAAAGAAGTTGATATTGACTATTGGGTTAAAAAATATCTTTCTGATATTCAGTTCCAGATAAAGCGTAATTATTCTTATCTCACTGCTTTCAATCTGGAAAACTATCTTGACATTATCAAATATTCTCCCGGTATAGAAGAATATGCCATGCTTATGGCCTACAAAAATATCCGGCGAAAAGCCAATGGGGTTGATTATATCATTTTCGATATGCCTCCCACGGCACTCACATTAAAATTCCTGACACTACCAAATTTATCACTTCTCTGGCTGGATAATTTGTTAGACTTGCGTAATAAAATCATTGAGAAAAAGGAGATTATTACCAAAGTAAAAGTGGGTAAAAGAGAATTTGAAACGGACAAAATTCGCAATAAACTACATGAGCAGATTGAGGATTACAAAAAAGTAAAGGCTGTTTTTGAGAATCCGGAAAAGACCTGCCTGAACCTGGTGATGAATACTGATAAACTTTCTTTTTCTGAATCAGAGCTGATTGTGGATAACCTGTCCAAATTTAATATTTCTATTAAAAATGTTTTCCTCAACAAATACCTCGATGGTTTTGATAGTAAGATAATCGAGGAAAAGTACAAACATTGTGCTGTTCAGATTTTTCCGGCAAGTGAAAAACCGTTGCTCGGAGCCTCCGTATTGAAGCATTATTTGCAATCTCTTCCCTCATTTATCAGGTTGTAGCTTTAAAGTGTTTTTCCATGACTGAAAAGATGAGGAAAACGATTGACCGGGTTTTGGAGGAGACTATCGAACCCATCAGTAACTTGTCCATTGCAGATTTGTGCGTGGTGAAAGGGATAAAGTTTAACCCACTTTCCGAAAGGTTTCTGGTCTATCTCGACTTGCAACGTATGGCATTTATTACCAGTACTTTCTTTTTTGTTGTTGGAAAAGTCCAGGTGGAAGACATTATATCTGATGCTATGAGAATAGTTTTTCCTTCCTGCGATATCCGGTATTTCTATGTCGGGAAGCCGGGGGGTGAGTCCATGCCTGGCATTTCCCGATAACTTTTCATTGTCTTCAATTGATGCTGAGAATCCCGGTGTAAAGTAAATCCCTTAATGTGCCCATGCCGGGAGATCTCCGAGATGGATGCCGAAGACTGAAGGGGCAAGAAAGTAGGTAAATACAGCAATGGTTATCGTGGCGATAATGTTCAGGACAAAGCCCGTTTTTGCCATTTGTGCTACCGAGATTTTGTTGGAGCTGAACACGATGGCGTTGGGCGGCGTAGCCACTGGAAGCATGAAAGCCATGGAAGCGGATATGGTGGCCGGAATCATTAGAAATAGCGGATTGATTTTCAGTGAAACGGCCAAACCTGCCAAAATGGGAAGCAATATTTGTGTGGTGGCTGTGTTGGAAGTAAGCTCGGTAAGCATGACCATGATAAACGAAACCATCAAAATCACAACAAAAGGATGAACGCCTCCTAGAAAAGTCAGCGAATCGCCAAACCAGGCTGACAACCCCGAATCTTTAAATCCAATGGCAAGCGCAAAGCCGCCACCAAACAACAAAACAATACCCCAGGGAATTTTTTTGGAAAATTCCCAGTTCATAATCATGCCGCCTTTTTTGGATGAAGAAGGAATAAAATAGAGTAGCGAAGCCATAAAAATGGCTATGGTGCCATCGTTAAAATAGCCGGGATGGGAAAACCATCCTGACCATCCGTGGAGGGTGAAATTTCCAATTTTGATATTGGATCGCGTCATCCAGAGGACAGCCATGAGGGCAAAATCAACGAAAACAACCCACTCTTCGACAGATAACTTTCCCATTAAATGATACTGTTCGTGAAAACTTCGCTGGTCAATGGCCTGTACCGATTCTTTAGATGGTTTGTAAAGCAGATACAAATAAATCCAGGTAACCAGAAAGAGGATAACGGCCAATGGGAAAGCAAAGAAAAACCAGGAGGCAAAACTAATTTCCGGTCCATGGGGAAACATGATAGCGAAGACTTTGGTAAACATGGGGTTGGGCGGTGTACCCACCAACGTGGAAACGCCTCCGATAGAAGCACTATAGGCTACGCCGAGAAGTAATCCCACGGTGAACCTGTCTGCCGATTTTTTATCCATGGTTTCGCTCAGCTCTTCAATAATGGAAAGCAGGATGGGAATCATCATCATGGTGGTGGCAGTATTGGAAATCCACATGGATAAAAAAGCGGTGGCCAGCATAAAACCCAGCAGTATTTTCAACGGGCTGGTACCGGTAAACATCATAATGCGTAAGGCAATTCGTTTGTGAAGATCCCATCGCTGCATGGCCAATGCTACAATAAAGCCACCCACGAAAAGAAAGATAATATCATTGAAATAAACAGAAGAGACCGTTTTCCCGTTCATTATGCCAAGCAAAGGATACAAAAAGACGGGAAGCAGAGCCGTAATGCCCAGGGGTGCCACTTCAAAAACCCACCACACGGCCATGAGCATGGCTACCGCCAGCGTGGCTGTTGCCGCCGGCTTTTTCGGAACGAGATCAACAAACAAAAGAATTGTAAAAAATACGGCAAGCCCAAGTACAAAGCCGGTAGGACGTATCCATTTCTTCAAACTTCGGGTTTCAGACATAGTGTTAGGGTTTTGGCTGCTGCAAGATAGTAATTTTTAAGCAATTAATATCCGGAAGTAAAAATTATCCAAAAATTCACCATGAAACAGAAATCGGATAATGACAGGATTTTCTTACTTTTGCACTCTTTTTTTAAAGAAATTGAAAAAAATATACTATGAAGAAATTAGCTGTTGTTGCTTTTGGTGGCAATGCCCTGCTCAGGGCCGGCCAGAAAGGAACCATTGATGAGCAGGAGGCCAATGCCTATGATGCCAGTAAGAAGTTGTTGAAACTGATGAAAAAAAAATACAACCTTGTGCTGACTCACGGAAACGGCCCGCAGGTGGGAAATATTATGCTGGCCAATGCTGCCGGTAAGCAGGTTTATGACATTCCGGAAATGCCCATGGATGTGTGTGGTGCTTATTCTCAGGGATTTATTGGTTATATCCTCGAACAGCAGTTTCGTAATGTACTAATGAAAGAAGACAAAGACCGCGACATTGTAACACTGGTAACACAGGTCCTGGTAGATAAGAACGATCCTGCATTCACAAATCCGACCAAACCCGTTGGCCCGTATTATACCAAAGAACAAGCCGAAGCTGTCATGAAAGCCTCGAAAGTTGTTTTTAAAGAAGATGCCCGTGGCCGTGGCTGGCGCAAAGTGGTAGCTTCGCCCAACCCCATGATGATTTTTAACCAGAAAACCATTGAAAAAATTGCACGTGAAGGGCACATCGTCATTGCCGTTGGTGGTGGTGGCATCCCTTGTTTTTATGTGAAAGAAAATAAATTACAGGGTATCGATGCCGTCATCGACAAAGACCTCGCCTCTGCACGACTTGCTGCCGGCATTCGTGCCGACAAGCTTTTTATCCTTACAGATATTCCCAAAGTGTTTATCAATTTCAATACGCCGCAGCAAAAGGCCATCGACCGCATGAGCCTGACCGAAGCCAAACGCTATCTTGCCGAAGGACAATTCGGCGAAGGGAGCATGGCTCCCAAAGTACGGGCTGCCATTAACTTTGTGGAAAGTACCGGAAAAGATACCATCATTACCGAAACCAATCTGCTCGGCGTGGACAATGGTGGGACACGGATTACAATGGTGTAAAATTTCCTGTATTATCAAAAAAGCCTGCCGGATATTTTCGGCAGGCTTTTTTGATTTTGCTCTTCCGGATTTGTGCCACAGGCACTCCTGCGGAGCAACCCGAATGAACAAAAAGAGAAATGCTTTGGATTCCTGATTCGTGTCTCTAAGAAAATGAAAATTTTTTAAAAGTGGTGTATAAAAAACGTCAAGGTCAAGGCGAATGCAGTACTGACATTCAGGAGTTTACTTGTGTAAATGACTGGATGGCAGTTCAAGTCCAACGTAGAGATTGGCGTTTTCTTATAGCCACTTACATCTCACCAACTTCCACCACCGGCCCTTCATATTCACTAACCGGCAGGCAGGGGCAAAGATTACGGTCGCCAAAGGCGTCATCTATTTTGCCAATGGGTGGAAAATATTTGTCATTACGCACCCATTCCAGCGGAAAAGCGGCTTTTTCGCGGCTGTAAGGCAACTGGTAATCATCGGCAATAACCATATCAGCAGTATGTGGCGCATTGAAAACCACGTTGTTTTTGCGTTCGGCTTTCTCTTCTTCGATGTCTCGAATCTCCTCCCGGATGGCTTTCATGGCCTCCACAAAACGATCCAGTGCTTCCAAAGGCTCACTTTCGGTAGGTTCCACCATGAGTGTGCCATGAACGGGAAAAGCCACTGTAGGGGCATGAAAACCGTAATCCATCAGCCGTTTGGCAATATCAATTACTTCGACACCCGCGGTTTTACTAAAAGCGTTGCAATCGAGAATCATCTCGTGTCCCACACGGCCGTTTTTTCCGGTATATAAAATCGGGTAGGCTTCTTTTAATTCATCCTTCAGGTAGTTCGCGTTGAGGATGGCCATCTTCGTCGCTTCTTTCAATCCTGTTTTGCCCAGCATTTTCAGGTAACCGTAGGAAATCAGCAACACAAGTGCGCTGCCATAAGGAGCAGACGAAACTGCCGTAATACCCTGAGCGCCACCTATTTCTACAAAAACATGTCCGGGCAGGAAAGGCTTCAAATGAGCGGCCACACCAATGGGGCCAACTCCGGGACCACCACCACCATGAGGGATGCCAAAGGTTTTGTGCAGGTTCAGGTGGCAGATATCTGCACCGATAAATCCGGGATTTGTAAGCCCTACCTGGGCATTCATGTTGGCACCATCCATGTAAACCAATCCGCCGTGGGTATGAATAATTTCAATAATTTCGCGAATAGCTTCTTCAAAAACTCCGTGGGTGGAAGGATACGTAACCATGAGTGCGCCCAGCGTATCTTTGTACTGTTCTGCCTTTTGTTTCAAATCCTCCACATCGATGTTGCCGTTTTCATCCGTTTTCACCACCACCACCTGAAATCCGGCCATTACCGAACTGGCAGGGTTGGTGCCGTGGGCCGAAGCCGGAATAAGACAAATGTTGCGGTGTTGTTCACCGCGGCTGTGCAGGTAAGCGCGAATGACCATGAGTCCGGAATATTCACCGGCAGCACCCGAATTAGGCATAAACGACATCCCTTTAAAACCTGTTATTTTACACAGGATTTCTTCCATTTCTTTGATGACGTGGTGATAGCCTTCGGCCTGATTGCCGGGGACAAACGGATGAATATCCGTAAATTCGGGCCAGCTCACCGGTATCATTTCCGAAACCGCATTCAGTTTCATGGTACACGACCCCAGCGGAATCATGCTGCGGTTTAGTGCGAGGTCTTTGTTTTCCAACGATTTCAGGTAACGCATCATTTGGGTTTCCGAATGGTATTTTTTAAATACAGGATGTGTCATAAAATCACTGGTACGTTGTAAACCGGCAGGGATGGCTTCTGTCTTATTTTGTTCAGGATTACTGAATAACATATTCTGAATTTGCTCATCTGCTGCATTGGCAAGAACCAAAACAATTTTTTCAACATCTGTTTTGCCGGTAGTTTCGTCTAAGCTGATGCCAATATGTTTTTCATCGGCAAAGAAAAAGTTTATCTCATTTTCCAATGCTTTTGCGCGGATAAGGCTGATATTAACATTATCGGGAATTTCGACGTACAGTGTATCAAAATAAGCACTGTTTTGATTTTTGTAACCATATTTTTCGAGTGCTTTGGTTAGGTCAACGGCGAGAGAATGTATGCCCGATGCAATCTCCAGCAAGCCTTCTTTGCCGTGATAAACACCATAGAATCCGGCCATAATTGCCAGTAAAGCCTGTGCTGTACAAATGTTGGAAGTGGCTTTTTCACGTTTAATATGTTGCTCGCGGGTTTGCAATGCCATGCGTAAAGCTGTTTTCCCGTTAGCATCTTTGGAAACGCCAATAATCCGGCCGGGGATTTGCCGTTTATAATTTTCGGTGGTGGCAAAATACGCGGCATGTGGCCCACCGTATCCCATGGGTACACCAAAACGTTGTGAAGAACCGAAGACCACATCGGCACCCCATTCTCCTGGAGGCGTCAGCAAAACGAGGCTTAACAAATCAGCTGCCACGGCCAGTGGGATATTTTTCTCTTTCAGACTGGCGGCAAAAGAGGTGTAATCGTTTATCTGCCCGTTTTTATCGGGATACTGCACCATACAACCGAACACTTTATCTGTGAACTCAAATGCATCTTCCGGAAGAATACGCAGGTCGATACCGCGGGAACCGGCACGTGTTTTCAACACTTCCAGTGTTTGCGGGAAAAGGTGGTCGGAGGCGAGAAAAACATTGGCCCCTGCTTTGGCCAGTGCACGGGGACGGGCATGAAAGAACATGAGCATGGCTTCGGCGGCGGCGGTTCCTTCGTCTAGCAAGGAAGAGTTGGCCAGCGGCAATCCGGTAAGGTCGGATACGATGGTCTGGAAATTCAGCAGGGCTTCGAGCCGTCCCTGACTTATTTCTGCCTGATAGGGCGTATAGGAAGTGTACCAACCCGGATTTTCAAACACGTTGCGCATGATGACAGAGGGCACAATAGTGTTGTAATAGCCGAGTCCAATGTAGGTTTTGTAAATTTTATTTTTGGAAGCCAGTTGCCGTATGTGTTGCAGGTAGCTGTATTCATCCATTCCCTCTTCAAGTTCCAGTTCATTTTCAAGACGGATATTGGCCGGAATGGTCTCATCGATTAGCTGATCAACCGAAGAAAGCCCCATTTTTTCGAGCATCTGTTTTACATCCTCGTTTTGGGGGCCGTTGTGGCGGATTAAGAATTTATTTTGAACCATTATAATATTATTAGATTAGCTGTAATTAATTTAAAAACAAAAGTTTATAAAAACATTCCATATTCGTTTTCAGTGTTGCAAAAGTAAGATTAATTCTGCTGTTTGTTTATTATTTCACATCATATTTTCTTTTGTTTTCAATAATTTATAAACAGTTTATACAGAATCATCCAGAATGATATAATTTCCACATGATACAGAAATTTCTACAATAAAAAAAGGAGCCTCAACCGAGACTCCTTTTTTATTGCAACAGGCAAAACGGCTATCCGTTAATGCGCATTTTGTAGAATGTCCGATAGACAAAATAGAGAGCAATTGCAAGGAAAGCAATCCCGAAATAGGGTGCCATGTGACGGAAATGTTCGGAAATGGAAATTTCCATAGCCAGTAATCCAAACAATGTACTAAATTTAATTACAGGATTTAATGAAACGGAAGAGGTGTCTTTGTAAGGATCGCCTACCGTATCACCCACCACACTGGCATCATGCAACGCGGTTCCTTTTTCCTGCAGGTCAACTTCAACTATTTTTTTGGCATTATCCCAGGCACCGCCGGCATTGGCCATAAAAATGGCCTGATACAAACCAAAGAAAGCAATGGAAAGCAGGTAACCCACAAAGAGCGAAACGGGGGCCGAATTTGTGATGATATCCACTTTAGACATCCCCGGTAATAACCCGAATGGGGCAGCCAGAAATGCAAAAGCCAAAGCAAAGGAAAAAAGTGCAAAGAAAATATTCCACATCCCCTTTTGCGCATAAAGTGTACAAATCTTAACCACCTCTTTGGATTTACTGATGTCTGCTTTTTTCTTGGCACCCAGGTCGAGGTTGATATTATTTTTAATATACTCTGTAGCCTGGGCGGCACCGGTTGTAACGGCCTGGATAGAAGCCCCTGTAAACCAATAAACCACCGCGCCACCTGCGAGGAATCCAAGGATAGTAAAAGGATTCAGGAGATTAAGCACGTCAGTGGGGTTTACGTGTAGTTCTTTTTGAATGACCAGGATTAATGAGAAAATCAGCGTTGTAGCACCGACTACTGCTGTACCAATCAATACCGGTTTTGCCGTAGCTTTAAATGTGTTTCCTGCGCCATCATTGGCTTCAAGATAATATTTGGCTTTTTCAAAATCAGGTTTAAAGCCAAACTCTTTTTCGATTTCAGGGGTTACTTCTTTTTTGTTTTCTTCAATCAGTGACAATTCATAAATCGACTGCGCATTGTCGGTAACAGGACCATAGCTGTCAACAGCAATGGTAACAGGCCCCATGCCGAGGAATCCAAAGGCTACCAGTCCGAAGGCAAAAATGGAAGGATAAATCATGATATCGCCGAGGCCAAAAGTACTGGCATAATAACCGATAAACATCAGCAACAGGAAAACCATGCCCTGCCAGAATGCTGAAAAGTTACCGGATACCAGACCGGAAAGAATGTTTAGTGAGGCGCCTCCCTGTCTTGATGCCTCAACAACTTCTTTAACATGGGCTGATTTAGGACTGGTAAATAATTTGGTAAATTCGGGAATAAGGGCAGCGCCTAAGGTACCGGCACTGATAATAACGGATAAAATAATCCACATATCATGCGGTATTCTATTGAGCGTAAAATAACTGACAACAAAAGTAAAGACAATGGAAAGTATGGAAGTAATCCATACAAGGGAAGTCAGCGGTGCTTCAAAATCAAGATCATCTGCATTCTGATATTTTGCGCGTGTAAAAGCGTTATTTATCCAATATCCCACAATAGAGGTAATAATCATCATCACGCGGATAACAAACACCCAGACAAGAAGGTCTTTCTGATAGTCGATAAAATGACCAGGAGCTGTAACTTTGGTTATGGCCAAAACGATAAAAGTAATCAAAGCGACACCGGTAACGCCATAGGTTTCAAAACCATCAGCGGTAGGGCCTACACTGTCACCTGCATTGTCGCCCACACAGTCGGCAATGGTACCCGGGTTTCTTGGATCGTCTTCTCCAATTTTAAAAATCACTTTCATAAGGTCGGACCCCACATCGGCAATTTTCGTAAAAATACCACCGGCAATCCGCAGTGCAGAAGCGCCCAACGACTCACCAATAGCAAAACCGATAAAACTGGCACCGGCATATTCTCCCGGGACAAAAAGCAGGATAACGGTCATCATGGTAAGCTCCAGGGATACCAGCATCACGCCGATACTCATTCCGGCCTTTAAGGGTATCTCGTGTAACTTGAGAGGTTTTCTTTCCAATGAAGCAAAGGCCATTCTGGAATTGGCCAGCGTATTCATTCTGATGCCAAACCAGGCCACACTGTACGAGCCAAGGATGCCCAAAATCATCCAGCCTAAGATCATCAACACGCCCCCAATACCGAAATTTCCTTTCGAAAGGAAACCAAAATAAAAGGCAACGATAACACCGACAATCGCAAAAAGAATGGCGAGAAACTTACCCTGCTGAATAAGGTAGGTCTTGCTGGTTTGATAAATGACATTGGCCACCTCAAGCATAGATTTGTGTGCCCCGATTTTTTTTACCTTTTTGTATTGGTATAAACCAAACATAAATCCGGCAAAAGTTACCAGAAACGTCCAATACAGAATGGTTTCATTTTTCATGCCTTGGGGGATTACCAAATCCGCCTCACTGGCCATCGTGAATGCCGGAATACTAAACACGGCAATCAGGGATAGAAATTTTTTCATGTTAGATGATTTTTGTTGAATAACTTGATTTAAAACGTTTGCATTACGGGTACAAATATAGAAATTCACTTTAATGAAAGTAAGCGATTATAGGAATGTTAATAATATTTTTAATGAGATACTTTTTAAAAATTATATTATGAATTGATTAGTAGTCATTTGCGAATAAATTTAGTATGTTTATAAATAACAAACGTGAAAGATGTTAATAAAACACACGAAAATATCTGTTTTTACAGGGACTCATAAGCAAATTATGTATAATTTTATTTGCTCGAAAAAGAATGTAACGATAATATGAAAAAAGTTGAAATGTTTGTGGCGGGAATGTCCTACAGCCAATCGCAAAGCGGGGCTTATGCTTTGTTTCTTGGTGTGGTGGGTGAAGAAAAACGCCTGCCCATCATTATTGGCGGATTTGAAGCGCAGGCCATAGCCATATTCCTGGAGAAAATGAAACCGCAACGTCCTTTGACACATGATTTGTTTAAGAATTTTGCTACTAATTTTGGTGTTCGGCTGAAGGAGGTTGTTATCAATAAATTTGAAGAGGGTATTTTTTATTCGAAACTTGTGTGTGAGAAAGACGGTAAGATTGTGGAAATAGACAGCCGTACTTCTGATGCCGTTGCGCTGGCACTTCGCTTTGGATGTTCGATATATGCGAATGCTGCTATTATCGATGAGGCAGGTATTGTAATTGAAGAATCCGATACAGAACCCGAACCGGAAAATGAAGAACTGTCAGAAGAGCTGCATAAAGAGCCTCTCCCATCAGATTTTGCTTACGAAGATTTCCTGCTGGAAGAGTTGGAGGAGATGCTTCGGAAAGCTATCGAAGAAGAAAATTACGAGGAAGCCTCACGCATCCGCGATGAAATAAAAAGGCGAAAAGAGAAACTTTAGAGAAACCGTTTTCTCTGTCGGACAGGTTTGAAATTCCGGAAAAAGAGATGTATTTATGAGACAATATCTGGATTTGTTGCAGCATGTGGTAAAGCATGGCGTAGAAAAAGGCGACCGTACCGGTACCGGTACAAAAAGTGTCTTCGGCTACCAAATGCGGTTTGACCTGAGTGAGGGGTTTCCGTTGCTGACTACCAAAAAGCTCCACCTGAAATCAATTATTTACGAGTTGCTGTGGTTTTTGAAAGGTGATACCAACGTGAATTATCTTCAGGAACATGGTGTAAAAATATGGAATGCCTGGGCCGATGAAAACGGCGATCTTGGTCCGGTTTATGGTGCCCAGTGGCGTAATTGGAATAATGAAGGCATTGATCAGATAAAAATTGCATTGGATCAAATCAAAAATAACCCCGACAGTCGGCGAATCATTGTTGCTGCATGGAATCCTTCGGTGCTGCCTGAATCAGGGAAAAGTTTCAGCGAAAATGTAGCTGCCGGGAAAGCAGCTTTACCACCCTGCCATGCCTGGTTTCAGTTTTATGTGGCCAATGGCAGGCTCTCCTGCCAGCTTTATCAGCGCAGTGCTGACATTTTTCTCGGTGTCCCGTTTAACATGGCTTCTTACGCACTGCTGACCATGATGATGGCACAGGCTGCCGGATTGCAACCCGGCGATTTTGTCCACACACTGGGCGATGCACACATTTATCTGAACCATCTGGAACAGGTGGCCCTGCAGTTGACACGTCAACCAAGACCCTTGCCAGTAATGGAACTCAATCCGGGGGTAAAAGATATTTTCGGCTTTCAGTATGAGGATTTTACCCTGAAAAATTACGATCCGCACCCGCACATTAAAGGAGAGATTTCGGTATAGGAAAACCTGAAGGATACCTGTTTAAAATGGAAAAGCCTGAAATAGATACAAACAAAAGCCGGAAAATTATGTCTGAAAAAAAAATATCCATCTTCGTTGCCATTGCCGAAAACTACGCCATTGGAAAGGACAACGACCTGCTGTGGCACATTTCGGAAGACCTGAAACGTTTTAAACGCCTGACCAAAGGCCATACTGTGGTTATGGGGAAACGTACTTATTTCTCGTTGCCCACACGCCCATTGCCCCACCGGACGAACATGGTTATTACCGATGTGCCGGGCGAACAAATCGACAGCTGTCTGATGGCTTATTCCATTGAAGATGCCATAGAAAAAATGGATGCTGAAAAGGAAAACTTCATTATCGGCGGTGGATCCATTTACCGGCAGTTTATGCCGTATGCACAAAAACTTTATATCACCCGTGTACACAAAGATTTTGAAGCGGATACGTTTTTCCCTGAAATTGCTCCGGATGAATGGAAATTAACTGGAAGTCAGCTCGTGGATAATGACCCGCAAAATGATTTCAGTTATTCCTTTGAGATTTATGAAAGGAAACAACCAGGCAATTAAGCAGAAAAAATTATGTTAACAGCCGGGCAAAAGGAACAGCCCAAAGCTTTGTGCCAAATTGTTTGAATGAGACTTTATATTTTTCCTGTAAATCTTCACATTTGATGTGAAGATTTACAGGTTTTTTGTATTAAGAGCAACTTAATAAGGAAACTTTTCCAAAATTTAATGTTTTACCGTACTCAAAGCTTCCGGATCATGTTTGTATTTAAATAAAAACATGAAGGTTACCCCCACTACCAGTGCATAAGCGGCAAAGATGAACCAAATGGCTTGCCAGTCATGGGTTCCGTTGCTGTTTTTATATGCTTCGACGATGACACCACTACCATAAGCACCCATCATAGCGCCCAGTCCGTTGGTCATAATCATAAACAAACCCTGCGCACTGGCTCTGATCTTAGGCTCGGCTTCCGCTTCCACAAACAGAGAACCCGAAATATTGAAAAAATCGAAAGCCATGCCGTAAATAATCATGGAAAAGAGCAGGAATACAAGGCCAAACCCTAGTGGTGATCCAATACCGAAAAGTCCAAACCGGAATACCCAGGCAAACATACTCATGAGCATCACCTTCTTAATACCAAACCGTTTCAGGAAAAAGGGAATGGTAAGAATAAACAACGTTTCAGACATTTGAGAAACCGACATTAGAATTCCGTTGTTTCTTACCGCAAAAGTTCCCTTGTACATGGCAATCCTTCCAAACTCGTGCAGGAAAGCTTCTCCCCACATATTGGTAATCTGAAGAGCAGCCCCCAGCAGCATGGAAAAGATAAAGAAAATAGCCATTTTCTTGTCCTTAAATAACACAAAAGCATCCAGGCCCAATGCCTGTACCAGCGTCTTTTTAGCTTTGGTTTTTTCGATAGGACAAGCGGGAAGCGTCAGCGCGTAAATGCCCAGTACCAATGAGAATACTGCAGAAAAATACAACTGCATGTTACTCAGTCCCCAGCCAAGCAGGTCGATGAGCCAAACCGCAATGATAAAACCGACGGTTCCCCATACCCGAATGGGAGGGAAAGCCTTCACTATATCAAAGCCTCCTTTCTCTAAAATACAATATGATACTGTGTTATCCAGTGCGATAGTCGGCATATATAACATAAGATAAAGTAACATAACCCAGTACATGCCATCAAAACCGGTTTGCCTGGCTGCCCAGTACAGCAAAAACGCTCCCAGAATATGTATCAGGGCAAAGAGTTTATTGGGACTAATCCAGCGGTCGGCTACGATACCCAGTAATCCGGGCATGAACAAAGAGCCAATGCCCATTGTCATAAAAATGGCACCAATCTGTTCGCCACTAAAATGCAGGGTTGCCCCGAGATATTTTCCAAAGGAAAGAAGCCATGCTCCCCAGACAAAAAA
>WFNG01000114.1 GCA_015488735.1 Bacteroidales bacterium
CCGAGAGTACATCGCCGGTTTGGTAAAGCACTGCCGCCATCCCGTTCCGGTAGTCAACGCGAGGCGTGATGAGGATGTGTCCTTCTTTTTCCGAAAGGAAAACCTGTTTTTTGTCAAAATCCAGTTCCACGGTTTCATGGTCATATTCATCCGTGTGAAAAACGACCCCGATATTTTTGGATAACGGCTCAATTACCTCACTGTAAAATAACGTCTTGTGCGATTTCACGATTTTGTAAACCGAAATAAACTGGTTGATATACTTCCCGGTATTGAAACTTTTGGCCGTAAATAATACATTATCAAGAAAGTAAAGAAAGTTATCTTCACCTGTCCTCTCCAGGTTTTCTTTTACAACATCCTTTTCACCCACTGTTATCTTCAGGTCAAGATGGATAAACTCCCTGTCTGAAGTTACCTCAAAAAAGGCGTCCAGCGGATCGGGCGAAACCTTTAGCGGATGCAAATCCTTTTTCCGAATGCGATAGCTGTAATCGTATTCATTGTCGCTATCTCCTTTGCGATAAACGAACCTTTCGTTTGCCAGCAGCTCCACGATACGGCTCTGCAACCTGTATATTTCACGAGGTTCCACATCGTCCTCCCGGCTTGCATTCAGCTGGGAACAAATCTTTATCAATTCCTGTTCTTCATCAGAAACCGTAAGTTCAAACTCGGCCAGGTCAGCATCCTCGTAATACTCGAACAGGCTAATCAACGCACTTTGTGCCTTGTTCGGCTTGGCAACAAAAGGTTTTATAGTATGGATATTCTGTTCATAATCTTCATCATAGTCAGGCTCAACAATAAATCCCAGCATCCGTTTCTGTTTGTTCGTATGGACTTTCACAAAATCAAGAGCCGAATCTTGTCCATTTATCTCTTTTACCAAACCAATCAGCGGGTCATTTTTTATACCTTTGACAGGCAACAAGCCACTGGCATTGTCTTTTGTTTCCCAATACAATCCCTCTTTGGAAAATTTCGTGTCAAAATAATCGTCGAATTTTTTACCCGGGAGACCAAATTTTTCGAGAATCCTATTCTGTTCATCTGCAATATAGCCACTAAATATCTTGTCCAGCAAATCCGGACTTTTTGAAATAGCAATTGTAAAAAGCACCAACGCCTCGGAAAGATTCAGCTTATCGGTCTGTTTTCCCTTGTCAGAAGCGATGTAAACTTTGTTGTTTTTTCGTGTAAACTTAACGGTAAAATGATCGCCATCCAAATTAATCAGAAGCGTAATCCTGTTTTCAGCATACGTCAACTTCTCCACTTCGAGGCGGTTAAACTGGTAGGTGGCGTAAGCAAATTCCCGTGCACCTCCCTGGTAGTTTTTTCCGGCAAAGTTTTCGGAAATCATCCTGTAATTCGGTATCTCAAAACCCTCTTTTTGTCGCAGAACCTGAACAGGCTTCTTCTTTTTTCCCGGTTTGGCTTGGGATTCACGGGAAGCTACGCCAGCAGGTCTATCCTGGAATTCGTTTTTTTCAAGATATCTCAGCGCTGCCACGGTATGTTTACACATTGATCCCCAATCGTACGGACAGGTACAATCAGTTCGGACATTGTGACTTAAAAGCCCCGTAATCTTCACGTCATACAAATGATTTCCGAGTACACGAAACTTAAAAATATCTCTTTTTTCATCAAAAGAAATTAGTTTTACATTGCCGGCATTAAAAATCCTGTTTCCCCGTTGAACTATCTGGTCACCAGCATGAAAATGAATGATTTTGTCAATATAAACGCTTAAATCCGATTTATCTTTACCCATCCTAAGTTTTCAATTTTTTTGAATAAATTTCTTCTATTTTAAAGGCATAGAATATATTTTTACCCGGAATCATCTTTTTAAGATAACTCTTTAGTTGGTCATAACTACCCATGGAATCTGTAATTTGTAGTGTTGTCTCCGGATGAAAAAAAGTAACTTCGGCAAAAGGCGTTTTCATGGTATCAGGAATAAGATAAGCTTTCCCATTGGTTTTTATCTGATAAAATTTCCCATCCAGGCCAATCATTTCGCCATTCAGCCCGTTCACCGTTCCAAGTCCGAAATCACCGTGTTGTCGTAACGTCCGAAAAGTCATATCACCATCGTAAACTCCTGCCAGCAGGGCATTAATAGTGGAAGCTTGAAACAGGCCGTCTTTACTGTCCCGGCTTCCCTGCGGAACGGAACACCCGGAAAACACCATCAGCGCAAGTACAAGAGTTACGGGAAACAAAATACATAGAAATTTTCTCATATTATTATATTTTGCTGTAAATCAATAGATAAAACTAATCTTTTATTTCTGTGGCTGTAAAAATAATAAATTATAAATCAGCATTCCAGGGTAGTTGTATGATTTTCACCTGTCAACAACGGCCTTCCCTGTAATTAATACCGGAAAGGCCGGTAACAAAACAGCATCTTAAAGTCCTAAAACATAACTTTCACCGAGCCAAAAATTTGCCTGCCGGGCCCCGGCTGATAAGCATTCCCGTCCGGGTCAGGTTCGGTAAAGGCCATGTATTCCGTATTGAGCAAATTACGCGCATACAGGTTAAAACTGCCGTGTACCTTTCCGATTCTCCAGTAATAGTCTGCCCCGAGGTTTATCAGTGTAAAACCTTTTTGCCAGTTTTGATAAATGGCAGGATTCAGTTTTCCCGCATAAACATTGGCATCGGTATAAATGGCCCATTTCGACTGCATTTCAACGGATGAATATAGTTTCAGGTTTTTCGTTACAGAATAAACCATTTCAGCAAAAAGCTGGTTATGTGGTGAATTGGGCAACCACTGTCCCGGGGCCGGTGGTGTGGTCAGCACATAATTGGTGTCGGTATAAACCGGATCAATAGTAGCCGAGGTATATTTGTAATTAGCATACGTATAAGCCACTTGTAACTTCAGGTTACTCAATATTTTATACAACAAAGAGAGTTCGATGCCCTTGCGAAGGCTGTTACCGGCATTGCCGTAAAATACCTCCTGGTTACCGCGGTTTCGTTGTTTGAAACGGAAAAAATCATTTTTGGTCTTCATAATAAATCCGGTAATTCCATAGTAAAACTTGTTTCCGACGAATCCCCTGAAACCCAATTCTATACTACGGGATGTGGCCGGAACCAAATGGGTATTGAAACCGTAATAAGCCAACGGATTGTCTGATAATTCTTCGGTGGATGGCGGAATAAAACCTTCGCTCCAGTCGGCATAAGCCGTGATGGCATCACTAATACTGTAGCTGACCCCCAGGCGGGCCGATGTCTGGCTGAAATTTTTTGAGGTGGTGGCAGTATCAGATGCCATCATCTTGTCTGTCAGTTTGTTGTTCATATTGTCGTAACGGACACTTCCCGAAAAATTGAATTTCCCCACATTTAACTGATACAGTCCGAACACGCCGACACTGTTTTGTGAGATGATCTGATTGGCCAGCAACGTATCCGTTTCGAGGTTGGTCTCGCTCATACTCTCTTTCCGGTTGGGATTCGCAGCACTTTTAAGCTTGTACATGTTGATATTTTGCCATTTCAGGTCAACACCCACCCCGATAGTATGCTTCACCTTTTTTTTGCCAAAATGCAGTGTATATTGCAAATTAGCGCCCGGTGAGCTGTAGTTTCTGTATTCGGCGGCTCTATTGCTGGTCTCTTTGTAATGCCACGGGCGCAGATAAGAAGTGATGCGCACCTGCTGATTTTTGTTGATGAAATAAGTACCGATCAATCCCCAGGTCGTCCGGTTGGTTTTCTGATATTCGTTGTAAGGACGGGCATCGGGATTGGCCTGCCGGGGATTTTCGGCCAGTTGCTGCAGGTTAAGTCCTTCAGGATTTTGCTGGAAATAATCGGCATGCGACAGTATTTGTGTGAACCTGAATTTTTTGGAAGGATAAAAATTCATTTTCTCATACAGGATATTTCCCCAAAAACCCTGATGATCGCGGTATCCATGGCCTGCGGTGCGGGAAAAACTGACGCGATAATCCATTTTTTTTTGTTTTCCATTGAACTGCAACAACGATTTGTAAAAACCGTTGGAACCAAAGCCCTGGCTAAAATAACCGCCAAAAGCTTTGTTGCCACCGTTTTGGGTAGTAATATAAATCACCCCTGCTGCACCTCCTTCGCCGTAAAGGCTGGCAAAAGGCCCGCGCAAGACCTCTACATTCCTGACAGTATTCCAATCCACATTGTACAGGTCGGGCACATAACCGGACGGGTCGCTCAGCGGGATGCCATCGAGGATCACACCGATACCGCGAAGGCCGTTTTCAGTTAAAATGCCTTGTCCCCGGATGGAAATATGCACTTTTTCACTCCCGTGCTGGTTGTTGATCCTCACACCCGG
>WFNG01000115.1 GCA_015488735.1 Bacteroidales bacterium
TCACAAAGCGGTGGGTGCCATTACCGAATCCGACATTCTGCTCGCTTCCGCATCCGATGCTATTATTATCGGATTCCAGGTTCGTCCTATGCCAAAGGCACGTAAGCTTGCCGAAAAAGACCAAATTGACATCCGGCTTTATTCGGTTATTTACAAGGCTACCGAAGAACTGGAGGCTGCTATTGAAGGTATGCTGGCTCCCAAAATGGAAGAAAAAGTTACCTGTAACCTGGAAGTTCGCAACACTTTTAAAATCACGAAAGTGGGTACCATTGCCGGCTGTTACGTGCTGGATGGCAAAATTAACCGGAACACACGCGTCCGGCTGATTCGTGACGGTATCGTAGTCTATACCGGAAACCTCGGCTCACTAAAACGTTTCAAAGATGACGTGAAAGAAGTAAGCGCAGGTTACGAATGTGGGCTGAATATCGAAAATTTCAACGACATAAAAGTAGGCGACTATATCGAAGGGTTTGAAGAAGTAGAAGTAGCCCGCAAGAAATAGAATATTAATTTCTCAATTGCTTAAAAGGCCGGTTTTTCACCGGCCTTTGTGTTTTCTAAAATATCTTTCGAACTATCCTGATAGATATTCAACAACAACTGAATATCATCCGTAACGCAGGTTAATAAAAAATCACTTTAAATTTTTGTCCTCCAATAGAGGCTTCATACATCAATCCGCCGATGGCCCGCGTAAAAACAAGCAATCCATCACTGTACTTGGCATCTTTGGAAACACCTTCTTTTAAAGCTACAGCAGAAACCTGTGCGGCAAATTCATATTTACTTCCTGTAAAACGGTCAAATGCCTTTTTGTTCTGAAGGAAAATAATTTCAGCATATTTCTGGCCACCAGCCTGAACGCCAATCGTTACCTGAAACATTTTGGCAAGGGCCACAGGGATTCCGCCTTTAAAAACCGTTCCTTTACCACCAGCTCCGCCGATGCCAATACCACCTTTCCCAATATGAGGAAAAACAACATAACCATACGCCGTGTTGAAGAACTTATTTAATCCGGGATATTCATTTTTAAAGACCTTTATCGCCTTTAGTGATTCCTTTTCAATTTCTTTGCTTTTCTGGGCAAAAGCCACAGTAGAAAAAACAATAAGAAACATAGTTAGGACCAACGTTTTTGTTTTCATAAATACAACTTTTTAGTGAAAATTTAGAAAACAAATATATGAAAAATATACTACATTTTGTAAGATAATCGATATTTTTCCAGAGCAGACGCATCATTATTATTGATACAGTAAAAAATAATTTAAACCAACTAATTGTTATTCAGCGTAGTGGCTCTTTCAGGTTTGTAACCTGAAAGTTTTAATGGCTTGGGATTTGAAATCTAATGGCGGAATGCATTCTGGTAATTTATAATCTTCCATCGGATTAGAAATCCTCTTTCTCTTTGACATTCGGATTGCAAATCCGAATGAGCTTGTTACACAATAAGTTAAAGTAATCCATTGTATTGTTAGAATTAATAAATTTATGATGCGTTTGCCCTGGGTATTTTTCCCGATTATATCAAAATAAACATTAGATGATTTGTGGCAGAAAAAGATACAAAAATAATTATATCTTTGAGGAAGTATAAAATTTCAAATTAACCAATCAATAAATATTATGAAAAAGTTATTATTAGCCTTTACAGTAATGTTGTTTTCAATTACCGCATTCACCCAGACACGTTTATACGTAAGTCCTGATTTTGGCCAAAAAACAGCAAACCACAAAGTAATTGCAGTGTTACCATTCCAGGTTACTTTAAAACTTCGTCCAAATCAGATGCGGAATATCACCCCTCATCAATTGAAAAACATGGAATATGAGCAGGGGAAAGGAATTCAGTCAGCTATGTTTTCCTGGTTTTTGGCTCGCGGAAAAAAAAGCCAACTGAAAGTTCGTGTCCAGGATCCTATGACTACCAATGCATTACTTGGGAAAAAGGGAATCACAATAAAGAATATTACAGATTATACGCCCAAAGAGCTGGCAAATTTTCTCGGTGTTGACGCTGTTGTAATGGGGACTGTCCAAACAAATAAACCTTTATCAACCGGAGCCTCTATTGCGTTAGGCGTTTTAACCGGCTTTTATGGAGCCACCAACAAGGCCATAATGAATTTATTTATATACAACGGAAAAGATGGAGAAGTTCTTGTAAATTACCATAAAGCTGTTGCAGGATCTTTAGGAAGTTCTGTTGAAAGCATGGTAAATATTCTTATGAGAAAAGCCTCAAGAAGAATTCCTTATTTTAAAAAATAGGCTTGACGAGCTAATTAACGAAGAATAAAATAAGTAAATTCTATATCGATCGAGCAAGTAGCAGTATGCCAAATTTATCCTGATAAGTTTCACAAATAAAAAAACCTTGTAACAGGAGCGAAACAAGGTTTTTTCGGGCGGGCTTTTGTGGGTATTGCTACCCGATTAAAGGAAAAAGGATCGCTTGTGAATAACTGAATAAAGACGATAACGTTTATTATCTGTTTGATCAAAAAAATAAACTTTGTCACCTTTAATAAAAATTTTGGCGGAAAGCTCTTTAACATCACGTTGCTTTAAACCCTGACGAGCAAGCTCTTCCAGCGAAAACGTTTTGTCAACTTGTATTATTGCTTCCATATTATTATTCCACTTTTATTTTCACACCATCTTTTGCACAAACCGGACAATAAGAGTCTTTAATAATCGACACATAACCACATCGGGGACATTTATAATAAGAATGCACCTTAATCTTAGATCTCTTTTTCTCCAACCGTGTCTTATTCATAGATAGAAGGTAACAACTGCTATGCCAGTTTTTAATCATCCTTTTTCGTTAAATCGTATTTAACTATTGATCAGTATCTTATTGCCAAAAACAAATTTTTGTGACTGGCTTTTCTTAGTAATACACACTTTCCAAACCATGTACATTTTCGGAGAAATTACGATTTCGGAAACATTTCTTCCTTTTTGGATTAAGGGCAACCCATCCTCCCGTTTTCCCATTAGTATCTGTCAATTCCTCTAAAACAATAGGAATCACTACTTATACCCCTGATACAAGGATGTTCCGTCATATCGAATAATTCTTACTTTTGCATTTAGAATAATACCAATTAGTTGATTTCAATAAAGTTTAATCTTTAAAAATGATAATATGGAAAAGAACGAAATGATGGCACTCGGAATGATTGAAACACGGGGATTTGCCGCCATGGTTGAAGCATCAGATGCTATGTTAAAAGCAGCTAAAGTTGAATTGGTTAGCTATGAAAAAACAGGAGGCGGATATGTAACCGCGGTTGTTCGTGGCG
Organism: Bacteroidales bacterium; assembly: GCA_015488735.1. Lineage (GTDB taxonomy): Bacteria > Bacteroidota > Bacteroidia > Bacteroidales > F082 > Sulfidibacterium. The sequence goes on from WFNG01000115.1 coordinate 3,324, forward strand.
ATGTGGCATCCGTACGCGCTGCTGTTGATGCCGGCTTGCGCGCTGCCGAAAAAGTGGGAGAAATTGTCTCTTCACATATTATTCCGCGGCCTCATCAAAATGTTGACTCAGCACTTCCCTTAGGAAGAAATACAACCGCCTAATTTCAAAAAAGATGGATGAATCAAAATCACATATTGATTTAAGAACTTACGTTTTCTTAGATTCTTTGCAACCGCAAATGGCTTCATATATTTCTACAGTTTCGAGAGGTTTCCTTCCTGTGGGCGGACAATCCGGTTGTATCATCGAGATTGCTCCCGGTATCGAAATTAATGCTTTGACTGATATTGCCATTAAAGCCACAAACGTCAGACCCGGAATGCAAATTGTTGAACGGGCTTTCGGAATGCTTGAGATACACTCCGACGACCAGGGGGATACACGTATCGCAGGAGAGGCCGTTTTAGCAGCTATCGACCAGACCAAATCACACAGGATGAAACCCAGAATTTTGACCAGCCAACTGATCAAAAACGTGGATGACCATCACGCTCAGTTAATTAACAGAAGCCGTAAAGGAATGATGTTGTTGCGCGGTGAAACGCTTTATGTTTTGGAGCTGGAACCGGCTGGTTACGCTTATTATGCTGCCAACGAAGCTGAAAAAGCAGCGCATATTAAGCTTATCGATGTGATTGGCTTTGGGAAATTTGGTCGGGTGTATATCGGCGGTGACGAAGCTGAAGTGCTTGAATGCAAGACAATTGTTGAAAAGCGCCTGTCCGAAATTACAGGAAGAGAAGATTATTAATCATATTAAATAGTAGGAGATAAAATTATGTCTGATTTTAATACAGATGCATTAGGAATGATTGAAACACGCGGTTTTGCTGCTATGGTAGAAGCTTCTGATGCAATGGTAAAAGCTGCCAAAGTTGAATTAATAGGTTATGAAAAAACAGGTGGCGGTTATGTTACTGCCATTGTTCGCGGCGATGTAGCTTCTGTGAGAGCTGCCGTGGATGCCGGGCTTAGAGCTGCCGAAAAAATTGGCGAAATTGTTTCAAGCCATATCATTCCGCGTCCTCATACCAATGTTGACAGTGCTTTGCCGTTAGGCCGTAAAAAACAAAAATAAAAAACGATGATTTTAGCAAGAGTCAGCGGAACGGTTGTGTCGAGCCGAAAAGCGGAAAAGATGGAAGGTCTCAGGTTATTGTTACTTGAGAAAATCGATCCCATCAGCATGAAAGGCAAAAACGAATTTGTTGTCGCCATGGATGGTGTTGGTGCCGGTCTTGGTGAAATCGTCTTTTATGTTTCCGGAAGCGGTGCCCGTATGGCAGAAACAACACTAGGCCTGCCTACCGATGCTACCGTAACCGCTATTGTAGATGTCATCGAGCAAAATGGAAACATTTCTTATCAAAAATAACAGGATAGTTAAATGGTTTTAGGTAAAATAGCAGGAACTATCACAAGCAGTGTAAATGGCACTGACATTCCGGGAGGCAGGTACCTGCTCATCAACAAGTGTGATCAGCAGGGACAAATAAAGAATGATTTTTTAATCGCCCTTGATTTGGTAAGTGCCGGAATTGATGAAATGGTTATGGTTTCGCAAAGTACTGCCGCACGCGAAACCCCGACAACCCAGAACAAAGCCATTGATGCCGTTATTGTCGGAATTGTTGATACCATTGATGAAAACGAAAAAGTTGTTTATAAAAAATGATGGAAAAGCAAAATATTGTTGTACTTGGTGCCCTGGAGTTTAGCAGCATAGTGATTGGCCTGCAAGCCCTTGACCAAATGGTCAAAGTTGCCCCCATTCAGGTTATTGATTCACGAACTATCAGCTCCGGAAAATTCCTGATTATTTTCAGTGGCGACGTTGCCTCCGTTGAATACTCCTACAGAGTAGGCTGCGAAACAGGCGGAGATTATCTCGTTGACGAACTTTTTCTGCCACAGGTACATCCCGATGTTATTCCGGCAATAGGGAACATTATCAACGTTGGCGAATGGAATGCTATTGGCATCATTGAGACGTTGTCTATTGTTTCAGGCATTGAATCGGCAGACAGTGCTGCCAAAGAAGGCGGAGTAAGAATTATTGAAATTCGCCTCGCCGATGGTTACGGCGGAAAATCCTATGTTAAAATCATGGGGGATCTTGACGCGGTACAGGCAGCAATAAAAGCAGGTACAGCAAAAGCCAGGGAGAAAAACCTTCTCGGTATGGATACTATTATTCCGCAACCGCACAAGGAAATCAGGCCCTTCTTCATGTAAAAAAGAACAGTATAAATGGATCATTTAGAAGAAAATATACGCCAGTTGGTTCGCGAGGCTTTACAAGACCTCCAACTAAACCGTGAAGAAATGCTCCCCACAGAGAAAATGGGTATTTTCTCCACCATCGATCAGGCCGTTCAGGCTGCCGAAGTGGCTTTTCAGGAACTGGGTAAGTTAAGCCTGGAAACCCGAAAAGAAATTATCGCTAACATTCGCAAAGCATCGAGAGAAAATGTGGAACGTCTTTCGAAAATGGCGAGCGATGAAACCGGTATGGGTCGTTGGGAAGACAAAGTTATTAAAAACGAACTGGCCATCCGAAAAACGCCGGGGGTAGAAGATATTGTTCCGGAAACTTTCTCGGATGACGATGGCTTAACACTTGTGGAACACGCACCCTATGGAGTGATCGGGTCTATTTCACCAAGTACCAATCCCACGGCTTCCATCATTAGCAACTGCATCGGGATGATCGCCGCAGGAAATTCAGTCGTGTTTAATACGCATCCGGCAGCCCAAAAAGTCTCTTCCCTTTTAATTAGTATTCTCAACAAA
>WFNG01000116.1 GCA_015488735.1 Bacteroidales bacterium
ACAGGCCGGCTCGAGGCTAACCTCTCCGATTTTGGCCGTGTCATGGTCAATGGTGCCTATACTTCGGCCGGCTTTGGCAGCCTCGACCAAAAATTAAATGTTATTCCCCAAAATAATGTTCTAAACTACACCGTTGCCACCGATTTAGACCTGGGCAAGTTACTTCCTAAAAAGGCAGGAATGAAAATACCCATCCATTTCGACTATGGCAAAAGCATTAACACACCAAAATACAACCCGTTAAACCCCGATACCAAATTAAATAGTGATTTGGCTACTTATGCGCTTAAAAGTCAGCGCGATTCTGTAAAGAGAATGACCATTGACTACACACGGCGCACGAGTTTCAACATTATGAACCTGCGGAAAGAACGTACTTATACGGGTAAAAAGAAAAACCGGAAACCACATATTTATGATTTGGAAAATTTTAATTTCTCTTTCGCCTACTCACAAATTTATCATAGGAATATAGACATCGCTTCTGACCGGCTAAAAACATACCAGGGCGGATTAGGTTACAATTTTAACACCAGACCAAAAAATTTCAGACCCTTTGCCAAAAGCAAATCTGTTTCATCTCCCTGGCTGAGATGGATTCGGGATTTTAATATTTACCTCTGGCCAAAAAGTCTCTCTTTCCGGTTTAGTATGGACAGAATATTTAACAATCGCCTGTACCGCAATAAAAGTTTTGGCAACATTATTACCAGGCCCACAATCAAACGCGATTGGAAATATAACCGCGATTACACTTTTAAATATGACTTTACCCGTTCATTATCCTTAGATTATGTGGCCGGTGCAAAAGCATATATTCGTGAACCACAGATATATCCGGACAAAAATACACAACAATGGGCAGAGTATAAACGAGAGGTCTGGAGTCAGATTCTGAGTATGGGAACATTACAAAATTTTAATCAGTCGATTAAAGTTACTTATCGCCTGCCACTTTCCAAACTCCCGTTAACCGACTGGCTAAACAGCTCAGCAAGCTATCAGGTACAATATAATTGGAATGCCTCTCCGGTTGCCATACAGCAACGGCTGGGAAACACAGTGGAAAATGCCAGAAATATTCAGTTCAATGCCGGTGCCGAATTTGATAAACTATACAATAAAATCCCTTATCTCAAAAAACTAAACCAACAAAACAGAAGAAACAGGCCACAAAACAGAATGATCCCCGGACGGCGGCAAAGCCCGACATCCGTGAAAGATACCACAAAGAAAAAACGGACAGGCCCCGGAGTAGGTAAAACTATTGGAAATGGTGCTTTACGCTTTTTGATGTTGGTAAAAAAGATAAGCCTTGTATACCGTCGTTCAGATGGTACACAGTTACCCGGATTTCTTCCTGTTCCCGATATTGCCGGAATCAATGTAACCAGCGGAGCTCCGGGTATGGGTTTCATCCTGGGCAGTCAGCAGGATATCCGCCGGAGAGCCGCTCAAAATGGCTGGATAACCTACGATACCATCTTAAACCAGGCATATATCACAAAACTTACTGAACATCTTTCGTACAGAATAAACACCAATATCCTGAATTTTGTAAAAATTGATTTTGACGGCGACCGTGTTTTTGCTAAAAATTACACTTCTTATTATCGCTATAATCCATCAGTGAACGAGTTTGTGAATTATACGCCACAGGAAGCAGGTAATTTTAGTGTTTCTTATCCGTTTATTGCTACTTCATTTGAGAAAAGTAATACAGACAATTTCTCCCCGACTTTTGAACGTTTCAAAGCCGATAGAAAAGAAATTGCCGAACGTCTCGCCCGTAACAATCCATCGTGGTCAGGCCAGTATGCTTATGATAGTACTGCCGGCGAGTTATTCCCCCTGGGATACAGTTCAACACAACAACAGGTCATGTATTATTCTTTTCTGGCCGCCTACTCAGGAAAAGCTGCGGCGAAAATAGGTATCTCTAATCCATTCCCGGGTTTTCCAATGCCAAACTGGCGGGTAACTTTCAGCGGACTAACCAACATCAAAGCCATCGGTAATATTTTCAGGGGATTTAACATCAGCCACAGCTATCGCTCACTGCTAAGTATCAACGCCTGGAGAACCAACGTAATTTATGATCCGACAAACCCGGGAAAAACTTTCAACAACAGCAGTAACTTTGTTAACCGGTATGATGTGGGGGTTGTTTCATTTATAGAACAATACAGCCCGCTGATAGGAATTGATTTTACCATGAAAAATAGTCTGGGTGGGAGACTTGAGTACAAAAAATCGCGAAACATAATCATGAGTTTCGTTAACAACCAACTCACCGAAATTGACAGCAAAGAAATTGTTGTTGGTATGAGTTATCGCCTAAGAGGGTTAAAGTTCTCTGTCGGTAATTTCTTTGGTGGTAAAACCAAGAGATACAATACCGACCTCAACCTGAAACTGGATTTAGGAATTCGGGACAACAAGACCATCCTGCGGCGTATTGACGAAAGTACAAACCAAATCTCAGCAGGTTCTAAACAATTTACGCTCAACTTCTCAGCAGATTACAACCTCAGCCAAAGCCTGCAGCTAAGGGCCTATTTCAACATGAACAAAAATGCACCCTACATTTCATCGCAACTGGCTAACGCAACAACCAGCGGCGGTTTTACCCTGCGCTTTAATCTGGCACAATAGAAATCATTTCGATATGCTGTCATCAGCTCTGCCGGATTTCTTATATTCTAAAAAATAACATTTCTGAAAACATCTATATTTTTTCTATCTTTATACCAAATATTTAAAACAAATAAATCTAAAACAATGATACAGGCTGATAGCCAACGCGAGGACCTTTCGCGGATTAAGGAAATTTTGTTTGGTGAAGAATTACAAGGGCTTGATGCCAGGCTTGGAAGCCTCAGAGATGAACTGGCCGGTATTATCGAAAACCAAATAAAAAATCTTGAAGAAAAGCTGAAAGAACAGGAAATTTCCCATAAGAAACAAATGGAAGTATTTGAACAAATGCTGGATAAAGAAAAACAGGATAAAAAAGAATTGGAAAAGACCTGGCAGCAGATGAAAACTTCCATAGAGGAAAATACAACACAACATGAAGTAAAGCTAAAAACATTCCTCGAAAAACAGCAGGCACAAGATAAAGAAGCAATGAAAGCTATGAAAGACGCACTATCTGAAAGCATAAAAAAGCTCGAAGAAGACAAAGTAAATAAAGCAGAAATAGCAGAGTTATTTGGCCTTATGATTCAAAAATTAAAATAATGATTACAATGCAATCTTTTTAAACGATTGCTGTTGAATCCATTGAAACCCATGGCAAAAAAAGACAAAAACGAGCAACTACAGAAAGCCATAGCCGCTGATCAGTTACATGAATTGCGCCAAATTTTCACCGGCCTTGACAAGGAAGAATTACAGCAATTAAACACACTGATAAAAGACCCCGAAGCTTTTTCTGAAGAAATAAGAAAACTACTTCCCCTTTCCATCCGAAAAATGGTTGATGCCGAAGATATCAAGATGGAGTCGTTACTGCCACTTATTGAGGCAGCCCTGCGCGAAAGTATTCAGAAAAATCCCGAAAACCTGGCTGACATCCTGTTTCCCGTTATGATGCCGGCTATTCGCAAAGCTGTAGCCTCTGATATAAAGCAAATGCTTGACAGTCTGAATAACACGCTGGAACACGGGTTTTCGTTAAAGCGGATGGGATGGCGGCTTCAGGCCATATTCAGCCGACGAAAGTACAGCGAAATTGTACTTTCGCACGCCTATATATATCAGGTTAAGCAAATCTTTCTAATCCATAAAAACACCGGCCTTTTGTTGGCACAGGTATCGGACGATCAACAAGATAACACCACCGATGCAGACATGGTTTCATCCATGCTTTCAGCCATTAAAGATTTTATTCAGGATTCTTTTACCAACAAAAAAGAAGGCATCCTCGAAGAGATTAGCGTTGGAAGAATGCGCATCCTTCTCGAGCAAGGCCCTTATGCCATTCTCGCCACCGTTGTAGAAGGAAATGTCCCCAAAGCATACCATGATTTGCTAAAAGAAACCATCGAAGATATTCACGTAAGTTTTTACCACGAGCTGGAGAATTTTGGCGGCGATGTATCCCCTTTTGAAGAAGACAAAAGCCTGCTTAAACGATGTTTGCAAAAAGAACAAAAACCCCAAAAGAAACGCAAGCCTGTTTTTGCCATTTTCCTGTTATTAATATTGGCCGCATTACTTGGCTACGGTATTTACCTGGGTGTGAAAAAACACTTACAATACGAACATCTGCTGGCAAACCTGCGCAACACACCGGGTATTGTGGTTACACACGCCGACAATCCCCTGTTTGGGAAAATGGTTTTTTCCGGACTTCGTGACCCTTTGTCAAAAAAGCCCTCTTCCTTTTTAACAAAGGACAAAATAAAAAACAACAGGGTGCTGTTTTCGTTCAAATCCTATTTATCCGTTGAACCAGATTTGGTACTTCAACGCGCTCGCCGACTGCTAAAACCTCCGTCCACCATAAAGCTAAATTTTAAAAACAGCACACTGTTCGTATCAGGAACCGCGGATACTACCTGGATAAAGATTCTTTATGAGAAATACCCCATGATTGTCGGGGTGGAAAAGTTGGACATAACAACATCACTGAGAAGAAAAAACAACAGGGTCGTTAAAAATATCCTGGCCATCGAAAAGCATATCTTTCATTTTAACTACAACATTTTTGAACTGGACAGCAAGCAGGCCAAAGAATTTGACAAACTCATATCGCAAGTAAAAAACGTGTTGAATTTTAGTTTTAAACAAGATTCTGTTCCGGTTATTGTTGTCAACTCATTTACCAGCTATGCCGGAAACGTAAAAGGGAATAAAGCGGTGGCTCAACATCGCGCTGAGCAATTTATCAACCGAATGATTCAGCACGGAATACCACAGGAAGTACTGATTCCCAAAGTGCAGTTCATTGAAAATTTTAATCATAAATATGAAAACCGTTCCGTCAGTTTTCAGGTAAAATATGTAAAACCGAAAAACTTATGATAAAGAAAAAAGTATGTATGCTTGGATCGTTTGCCGTGGGAAAAACCAGTTTGGTACAACGGTTTGTCAACAGCATATTCTCGGAAAAATACCACACCACCATTGGCGTAAAAATTGATCAGAAACTAATTAAAATCGATGACAACGATGTAAACCTTATGTTATGGGATATCCATGGCGAAGATGAGTTCCAAAAAGTAAAGCCTGCTTATATCATGGGGTCTTCGGGATATTTTATCGTTATGGATGGCACCCGGCG
>WFNG01000117.1 GCA_015488735.1 Bacteroidales bacterium
AGCCATGGAAAACTGTCCTGTAGGTTCCATTCTTTATAAAGGACAGGGATTTGAGCAACCCATCGGTACCCGCAAATATGACAAACAGCCCATTGGGAGTGAAATTGAAAATCAATCATAAAAACACGGAAAATGAACAAAAAGATATTAGCGACCACTTCACTTGCCGGATGCTTCGGCTGCCACATGTCCATTCTCGATATTGACGAACGCATACTGGATCTCATTGAGCTGGTGGAGTTTAATAAATCGCCCATCGACGACATTAAAAAATTCACCAAACCTGTGGACATCGGCATTATTGAAGGCGGATGCTGCAATGCTGAAAATGTGGAAATTTTAAAATACTTCAGGGAAAATTGTAAGATACTGGTTTCGCTGGGTGAGTGTGCCATTATGGGCGGATTGCCGGCCATGCGCAATGGAATCCCCATCCAAGAGTGCCTGAACGAGGCCTATCTTGACGGACCCACCGTGCAGGAGAACCGGGAACGTATCATCCCCAATGATGAAGAGCTTCCGGTGATTCTGGACCGTGTTTATCCCTGCCATGAAGTGGTGAAAATAGATTATTTCCTTCCGGGATGTGCACCCCGTGCAGACCTTATCTGGAATGCACTTTATGCGCTCATCACAGAAAATCCCATGGAAATGCCTTACGAAGTTGTAAAATTTGATTAAAAAACGAAAAATTATGTCAAAGAAAATAACCATAGAACCTGTAACACGCGTCGAAGGACATGGGAAAGTGACTATTCAGTTAAATGAAAACCACGAAGTGATTGATTCAAGATTACATATCGTCGAATTTCGCGGCTTTGAACGTTTTGTACAGGGACGTCCGTATTGGGAGGCACCCGTTTTAGTTCAGCGGCTTTGTGGCATCTGCCCGGTAAGTCATCATATTGCAGCTGCCAAAGCATTGGACGTTATAGTAGGTGCGGGCGATGGTGACGGACTGACAGCCGTTGGCGAGAAAATGCGCCGGCTGATGCACTACGGTCAGTTTTTTCAGTCGCATGTTTTACATTTCTTTCATTTGAGTTCTCCCGATTTTCTGTTCGGTATTGACGGCGATCCGGCCATGAGAAACATAGTCGGCGTGGCTATGGTCAACCGAGAACTGGCCGTACAGGGCGTGATGATGCGGAAATTCGGACAGGAAGTCATCCGGCTGACAGCAGGCAAGAAAATTCACGGAACAGGGGCCATTCCCGGAGGCATCAACAAAAATCTTAGTATTGCCGAGCGTGACGAATTGCTGAAAGGTCCGGATCCGTTAAATGCCGATAAAATGGTAGAGTGGTCACTTTCGGCACTGGAATTTTTCAAGGGCTATCACAAGCAAAACCGCACCAAAGTGGATGACTTTGCCTGTTTCCCTTCCAACCATTTGAGCCTGGTAAGAAAAGATGGTGCCCTTGATATATATCACGGCGTACTCAGGGCGGTGGATGCTAATGGAAAACGCATCCTAGACGATGTGGATTATCACGACTATTACAATTATATTGAAGAAGAGGTAAAAAGCTGGAGCTACATGAAGTTTCCTTATCTGAAACATCTTGGAAAAGAAAAGGGCTGGTACCGCGTGGGGCCGCTGGCACGGCTGAACACCTGCGATTTCATCCCTTCGCCGCTGGCGCAGAAAGAATTTGAAGAATACAAAGCCTATACCCACGGCAAACCCAACAACATGAGCCTTCATTATCACTGGGCACGGTTAATAGAAGTGCTGCACGCTGCCGAAGTCATGCGCGATTTACTTCACGACCCGGATCTGCAAAACAATGATCTCGTGGTAAAAGGTAAAAAGCAACATGAAGGTGTCGGTGTCATAGAAGCGCCGCGCGGAACGTTGTTTCATCATTACAAAATCGATGATAACGATTTGATTACCATGGCCAATCTGATTGTCTCCACCACCAACAATAACGAACCTATGAACCGTTCGGTAGCCAGCACCGCCCGCGCTTTTATGAACGGACAGGAAACCATCACCGAACCCATGATGAATGCTGTGGAAGTAGCCATCAGGGCTTATGATCCGTGCCTCAGTTGTGCCACCCACGCGCTGGGACAAATGCCCCTGGAGATGACTATTTTAGGCGCTGACGGCCATGTTCTTGATCACAAAATGAAAGACTAATGCCATGAAAAAAATTTTGGTTTACGGTTATGGTAACCCCGGGCGGCAGGATGACGGGCTGGGCATACATTGTGCAAAAAAAGTAAAACAGTGGGCGGACCGGTATTTTCCCCAGGCCATTGATGTGGATATGAATTATCAGCTTAACATTGAGGACGCGGAGAAGATTTCCCATTACGATGAGGTTATCTTCGCCGATGCCTCCTGCGAATCTATTTTGCATTTTGCCTATACCACGCTGGAACCTTCCAAAAAACAACTTGAATTTTCCATGCACGCTGTGGCACCGGCTTACGTGCTTCACCTCTGCCACACCCTTTTCGGGAAACTACCCAAGACCCATTTGTTACACATCAGAGGTTATAAATGGGGTATGCAGGAAGGCCTTACCGATGAGGCAAAGCAGAATCTAAACAAGAGTTTTGAAGCAGTAAAGAAAGTTTTAACGAATTATTTATCAAATAATTAAAACAGAAACTATGGATCTCTCCACCACTTATATGGGATTAAAGTTAAAGAATCCGGTCATTATTAGCAGTTCCAGAATCAGCGGCGATCTGGAAACCATCCGGCAATGTGTAAGCTATGGTGCCGCTGCCGTCGTCCTCAAATCTATTTTCGAGGAACAGATGAGCCTTCGTGTCGAAGCAAAGCTGAAAAGAAGCAAGGAAAACGAAGCCTATTACTGGTTTTCCGAAGCGAAAGAGAAAGTACTGAGCCTTTCAAGAGAAGCTATTCTTGAGCACTATCTGCGATTTGTAAAAGCAGCCAAAAGCATTGATACTTCTGTCCCTATCATTTCGAGTATTCATTGTAAAAGTGCCGACAACTGGCCAAAATATGCACGGCAAATCGAGGATGCCGGTGCCGATGCGCTGGAACTGAACATTTCCATTTTTCCGTTCAACAACAGCATGACGAGTATAGAAATTGAAGACCTTTATGTAAAAATTCTAAAAAAAGTAAAGCAGGAGGTCAGCATACCGGTTTCCATAAAGCTGGGGCCTTTCTTCACCAACCTCTGCACCATTACCAACCGATTGGTGGATGACGGCGTGGATGGATTGGTGTTGTTTAACCGGTATTTCCGTCCCGACCTTGACATCGACACGCTTAAAGTTGTCAGCCGCGAGCATTTTTCCTCTCCCGAAGAGATGAGCCTTCCCCTGCGCTGGATTGCCTTGTTGAGCGGACGTAAAATCCCCTGTGATCTGGTCGCCTCTACCGGTATTCATTACGACACAGCACTTATTAAGCAAATTCTTGTGGGGGCCAGGGCCGTTGAAATTTGCTCCACACTTTTCCAGAATGGCATCCCGCACATCGCCAAAATACTGGAAGGGCTGGAAGATTGGATGATGAAACATAATTTTGAGAAGCTGGATGACTTTCGTGGAAAATCGCTGGACTTTCAAACCACCGATGCCCGCTTTGAGCGCATTCAGTATATGAAAAGAGATTTTGAAGAAATATTTTGAAAAACTTCTGAAGAATGCATGAGTTATCCATAGTTATGAGCATCGTTGACACGGTGGAAAAAGAGCGTAAAAAGCAACAGGCCGACACAGTGGAAACCATTGAGTTGGATATTGGTATGCTTTCCGGCGTAGAAATGGATGCTTTTTACTTTGCCTGGGATGCCGGCGTGAACAACACTATTTTGGAAAAAGCAAAGCTGAAGATCAACCGGCCTCCGGCGAAAGCAAAATGCACTGCGTGCGGACATACTTTCACCGCCACCAGCAGCTTCGATGCTTGTCCGGAATGCGGAAATCCTTTTTGCGATGTTATCTCAGGCAAAGAATTGAGAATAAAAAGAATGACGGTAATCAAAAATTAAAAATTCAACATTATGTGTATGACATGCGGTTGTGGAAATCCCACAGAAACAAATATCCTGATAGCCAAACCGGGAGAAATAAATACAGAGAACCTCTCGTTGATGCCTGAGCAAAGCCACGAACATCATCAACACCATCATCACGAACATTCCCATTCTAAAACTGTGGTTGAGATGGAGCGGGATATTTTACAAGACAATAATTTGACTGCAGAACGAAACCGCGGTTTTTTCGAAGCAAAGAACATCTTTGCCCTGAATTTTGTCAGCTCTCCGGGCTCAGGTAAAACTAGCTTTCTCGAAAAAACACTTAGCGACCTGAAAACAGAAATCCCGTTTTACGTTATCGAAGGCGACCAGCAGACTTTCCAGGATGCGCAACGCATCGAAACCATTGGTACTCCGGTAGTTCAGATTAATACCGGGCAGGGATGCCATCTGGACAGCAACATGATTCACAAGGCACTGAAAAAGCTGAATCCCGAAGAAAACTCGGTGGTAATGATTGAAAATGTGGGAAACCTGGTATGCCCCGCCCTTTTCGACCTCGGCGAAAACAACCGGATTGTCATTATCAGCGTAACCGAAGGCGATGACAAGCCCATAAAATATCCGGACATGTTCCAGTCGGCAGATATTTGCATCATTAACAAAATCGACCTGCTGCCTTACGTCAATTTCGACATAAAGAAAGCCAAAGATTATGCCCTGCGTGTCAACCACCATTTGAAATTCTTTGAAGTATCGGCTACCAGCGGTGAAGGGATGGACAAATGGTATGGATGGCTGAAAGAGAAGACCACGTGAGGGAGAGAAGTAGAGCAAGCGGGGAATAGAGGAGGGGAGTAGAAGAAAGATCAAAGAATGGAGTGTGTACCATTTTGGGGTGCGAACTTTTTGCTGTAATATGGGCATAAACACTGCCTGAATCGGACAGCCATTTAAATAAGCAAAATGACGAATCTGCCATTTTGTTAAACAAACGGTAATTTATAGTACTTAATTTGCGAATTCTGGCTTAAATATATCGATACGTACATGTTATGCCAGCTGTTTATTTCACAAGAAAAATGTTTTGCCCTTTCTTTATTTAGACACATAATAAATAAGAAGATTGGTCGTAAATGTTTTTAAATGTAGATAACCAGATATGAAATATATTCTACTTTCGCAGCAATAAATTATCTATAATATTTATATAAGGTTATATGAATTCTGAATCGTTAATTTTATTTTTTATCATTGCTTTGGTACTTGTCGGCGGAGGTATTGTTTTTGCTTCGCTGGTTGCTCCCAGATCATTCAATGCGCAGAAATTTGAGCCGTATGAGTGCGGTATTCCTACCGAAGGGCCAACATGGATTCAGTTTCGTGTTGGGTATTATTTGTTTGCCATCATCTTTCTTGTTTTTGATGTTGAAACCGTGTTTCTCTTTCCCTGGGGTGTGGTAATGAAATCCATTGGTCTGCGGGCTTTTGTTGAAATCATTATTTTCTTTTTTATTCTCGGCCTTGGATTGTTATATGCATGGAAGAAAGGAGCGCTGAAATGGGTATAAAAATCAAATCAATGAAAAACGAGGATTTCAATGATAATGAAACGCTGGAGTCATTGAAAGAACTGGGAAACAGTGTTTTTTTAACCACTATTGATGATGTGTTAAACTGGGGGCGTTCTAATTCAATCTGGCCTTTAACCTTTGCCACAAGCTGCTGCGGAATCGAAATGATGGCTGCCGGAGCTTCCCGTTACGATTTTGCCCGGTTTGGTATTGAGGTTTACCGTGCTACACCGCGCCAGGCTGACGTGATAGTTGTTGCCGGAACCATTGTTCATAAAATGGTGCCCATATTAAAACGTCTTTACGACCAGATGGCCGAGCCTAAATATGTGATTGCCATGGGAGCCTGTGCTGTGTCGGGTGGCCCCTTTTATTATAACAGCTATTCGGTTGTTCGTGGTGTTGATCATGTGTTGCCTGTGGATGTTTATGTGCCCGGATGTCCTCCCCGTCCGGAGGCCTTGCTTTACGGCGTTATGCAATTGCAGCGAAAGATAAAGAGTAAATCCATTGCAACCCAAATGAAAAATAGTAGCAAAGATAAAAATAACGGAACTGATGAGAAATAAAGAAGAATTAAAGTCTTTCATCGCCGGTTTACTTCCTTTTGCAACTCTCAACGAGGGAAAACAATATCTGGAAGTTTTGGTTCCGGCAGATAAATGGCATGAAGCTGCACAGAAGTTGAAAGACAACAACAAAATACCTTTCGATTACCTGGTTAGTCTTGCGGCCGTTGATTTTGTTACAAAGTTTTCGGTAG
>WFNG01000118.1 GCA_015488735.1 Bacteroidales bacterium
AATACGCACAACAACAGTTCCCTGTTCGGTAAATTTAGCAGTCGGTTTGTCCAGAAATTTTGCCCCGCGATTGCCAAGGCTGAAAGATATGCCACGACCTTTGCCTCCACGTCCTTTGTAAGCATTACTTTCTTTGAATCCCAGCGGTTTTCCCTGATATCCTGTTCCTGCTTTAATGCCCTGGCCCTGGTTTTGGCTGCCGGGTGTCATTTTAAACAATGCACGTTTATTCACTACCGGCTCAGGTTTTTTTTGTGGTACTGTCTTCCTGGCTATCCGGGTTGAGTCCACCTTTTTAATAATAGTTTTTTGTTTTTTTATGGGTTTTTTAGATGGTTTTTTTACGATAGGTTTGGCTGGCTTTTTTTTAGCCGGATTTTTCTTTTTGGGAAGTGCTGGTGCTTTTTCAACGTTTTGTGTCAGGTTCTTTTGCTTTAGAACTGCCGGTTTTGGCTTGGGCTGTGGTTTGGGGGTGAGCGGCTTCGGCTTTGGAATGGGTTTTGGTAATTTTTTGGATTTTATAATTTTTTTGCGTGATTGCATGGCCTTACTCCCAACACCTGTATTTGTTGTTCCCAGTTTTATTTCGACACCTTGTTCGGCAGGTAGCGGAAGCGGGGTTCGTAAAGCAAGAAACATCAACGCAAGCAGGAGCAAACCATGAAAAAGGATGGTTCCGGTAAGTGCTTTCCAGTTGTCTTTATTTAGTTTCATTTCTTTATTATTGCCGCCGGGGACTGGTTGCCAGAATCATTATGTGTTTGGTGTGATGTTCTTCATTGATTTGGTTTATAGCATCAATAACGGTAACAATATCCTGTACCGGAACTGTTTTGTCAGCACGTAATACTATGGTAGCCCGTGCGTTTTTCTTAATTTTATTGTAAAGGCGGGCTTCTAATTGTGTTGGTGCTACCGGCTTGTCTCCAATAAAAAAGTCACGCTTGTTGTTGATGTAAACCGAAAGGCTTTGTTTTGCCATGGTTTTACTGTTGCTGGCAGGCAATAATAGTTTTATCGCATTTGGTGCCACCAGTGTTGAGGTGAGCATGAAAAAGATAAGAAGCAAAAATACCAGATCAGACATAGATGCCATGTTGAAACTGGAATCAATTTTATTTCTTGTTTCTATTGCCATTTTTTGGTTCTTAGATTAGTACAGATAAAATAAAGAATACATTATTTCTTTGCCGGTTCGTGAAGTAAGTCCATAAACTCTGAAGTCCTGATTTCCAACACATAAACAACTTTTTGAATCCTGGCAACCAAAATGTTATAAAAAATATAAGCCGTAATTCCCACAATTAATCCGCCTACTGTGGTTATCATGGCCTGATAAATTCCCTGCGAAAGCAGTTCGATGTTGATGTTGTTCCCGGCCATGGACATATCATAAAATGCACGAATCATTCCGATAACGGTTCCCAGAAATCCCAACATGGGGGCTGCTCCGGCTATGGTGGCCAGCCCGGCAACATTTTTTTCCAGTTTTGAAACCTCCAGCTTACCTACATTTTCTATGGCAGCGTTGATGTCATTCAGTGGTTTCCCCAGTCTGAGAAGTCCTTTTGCAATCATCCTGCCAATGGGCGAATTGTTTGTCTGGCACAAATCTTTTGCCGAATTAAGTTTCCCGGCAAGGATAAAGGCTCTGATGTTGTTCATGAAATTTTTGTCTTCACGGGCAGCCCGTGTGATAACAAGGTACCTTTCTATAAAAATATAAACAGCGATGACAGAAAGCAAGCCAAGCACGGCCATTATCCAGCCTCCTTTTACGACGAGTTGAATAATAGGAAGGCTTATTTCCCCTTTGCCTGCGCCTGCTCCAATAACTTGCGCAGCTTCATTGAGCTGAAGAATAATGGCTGTTGTCATAATTTGAATTTTTTAAAATAAAGATGTAAAAACAAACGGAGTCGCAAATGTAGTTTATTTGTCCTGTTCCTTTTTAACTCAACACTGATAATTAAACTAAAAAATTACAGATTTATTATATCTGTCAGAAGAGAATAAATGACTGTTATTTAGATGTTATAAAAATATGGTAATATGTTCCCTTTTGCCTATTAAGTATGGAGGCAGGTAAAATTCTTTTTATACATTTGTCCTGATTTTTTATCAATCCTTTTTATTAACAAACACAATCTGATATGTTTAGTTTTACCCTGATGCTGGTGGTATTTGTTCTTGGCTATACGGCTATTGCTTTGGAACACCCACTTAATATTGATAAAGCAGCCTCTGCTTTAATGTTAGGCATACTTGTTTGGGGCGTTTACATGTTAAACGTTACCAGTATACTTTCTTTGGGATTTAGTGATGCCTGGCAGCATTTTAGCCACAGCAGCCTGATGGCTGATTTTATTAAAGTTCATCCTGATGCCACCCTGTTCGAACGAATGAAATTTTTTGTTGTGGATAACCAAATTGTTGAACATCTGGGAGATATCAGTGAGATTCTCTTTTTCCTGCTTGGCGCAATGACAATCGTGGAAACAGTTGACCAACATCAGGGATTTAATTTAATTACCGACAAGATCACCACGACAAGTAAGGTAAAGCTTCTTTGGATTCTAAGTATTCTGACCTTTTTCATGTCTGCTATATTGGATAATCTTACTACTACAATTGTGCTTGTTACTTTACTCAACAAATTGGTGGCGGATAAGAAAACCCGTTGGTTTTTTGCCAGTATGGTCATTATTGCGGCTAATGCGGGAGGGGCTTTTTCGCCCATTGGCGATGTAACCACCATTATGCTTTGGATTGGAGGGCAGGTGACGGCATCTAATATTATTGCCATGGTATTTGTGCCCAGCGTTTTTAATATGCTGTTTCCTTTGATTATCGTCTCTTTATACATGAAAGGTACAGTGGAAAGGCCTGCTATTAGTACGCGGGAATCAGAAGTGTTTACTTCATCGTTTGAACGTAAATTGATGCTTTACATGGGGGTAGGTGCTCTCGTTTTTGTTCCTGTTTTTAAAACAATTACACATTTACCACCCTATATGGGTATGTTGCTTGGGTTAAGTGTTGTTTGGATTACAACGGAACTGATACACAAAGGTAAACCGGCAGAAGATCGCAGAAAGCTCTCTGTAGTGGGTATTCTGAAAAAAGTAGATATTCCGACAATCTTTTTCTTTCTGGGTATTTTGTCTGCCGTAGCCGCGTTGCAGTCTGCAGGACAGCTGGCGTTGGCCAGTCACTGGCTCGACAAAAACGTTCATAATATTTACGGAATCAATGCTGCTATTGGCTTGTTGTCGTCTATTGTTGATAATGTGCCATTAACTGCTGGTGCTATGGGGATGTATCCTGTTATTACACATACTATTGCAGCGGCTTCTGCCGAACCTGTTTATATGCATCATTTTGTTCAGGATGGGGCTTTCTGGGAACTGTTGGCTTATGCTGCCGGTACCGGTGGAAGTATTCTGATTATTGGTTCCGCTGCCGGTGTTGCTGCCATGGCATTGGAAAAAATTGATTTCATCTGGTATATGAAAAAAATCAGCTGGCTGGCACTGATTGGATATTTTGGTGGTATTCTGATTTACTGGTTGCAGGATTTAATTTTGTTTCACATGTAAATGGCAGATAGCCACATGAATTGAGCCCGATAGTCTTTTACACAGATTAGCGGGCTCTTTTGTTTCATGAAAATAGTGAACAAGTTTTTTTGTCGGACTCTGGACATGCGAAAAAAATCTTTTAGGGATTTATTTGCTGATTCTTAACTCATTAAACGACAAAGTTACATTGAACATTTATCATTTTTGTTTAAAAAGATAGCTTACAATTTTTAATGTGATATAATTCACATTTGTTTGTGACCTCAGAAAGCCGTGCGGTTGTTATTATTTCATAATTTTGTTGTGAATTATTTAATAATAAATTAAAATTTAGGTTATTGATTTTTACAAATAAGATCAGGAGCTTTTGGGGGTGATGTAAAAAAAGATATTATGTGGAAAGGAGATGCCTTTAACTAGTTGGTATGACGTACGATGGAAGTGATTTTTTATATATGGCTACAGTGTTAAACAGGAGATTCAGTTAGCTGTTTCTTTCTTTTATAGTTATTTTCGTTTAATGTTTTGCTTTTCCTGCCTTATTTGTAGAATTATTCAAATATCAAAGAGATGATACCATTCATTTTAATGTTAGTTGTTTTCGTGTTGGGCTATATAGCCATAGCATTTGAAGGTCCTATCAAAGTTGATAAGGCGGCTTCGGCTCTTTTGCTGGGAGTAATTATTTGGGTCGTATATATATACGGATTAAAAGATGTGCTGGATCTTGGGTTTAGCCCATCATGGAATACTTTTCAAAAGAGTTCTGAACTGGCGGCGTTTAAACATAAGTACGAAGGGGTTGGTCTGCTTGGCCAAATGAAATATTTTATTACCGAGCATGAAATTGTGCGGCATGTGGGTAATTTGTCAGAAATTCTTTTTTTCCTTCTTGGTGCTATGACCATTGTTGAAACTATTGATCAACATGAAGGTTTCCGAATAATAACTGATAGAATTAAAACAACAAATAAGGTGAAACTGCTATGGACGGTTGGCATTATTACTTTCTTTCTTTCAGCTGTATTAGATAACATGACGACAACCATTGTCATGATTGCCATGTTGCGAAAACTTATTGCTGATAAGAAAACGCGCTGGTTTTTTGCCAGTATTATTGTCATTGCTGCCAATGCTGGTGGAGCCTTTTCTCCCATTGGAGACGTAACAACCATCATGTTATGGATTGGCCAGCAGGTTACTGCGCTTGATATTATGGGGATGGTTTTCCTTCCCAGCATCATCAGTTTAATTATACCGTTGGCCGTTGTTTCTATATACATGCGGGGACATGTTGAAAAACCTGTTTTAAATACTTCCGATAGTTTCAATACTTCTTCACGGGAGCGTAATGTCATACTCGCGTTGGGTGTCGGCGGTCTGATTTTTGTCCCGGTGTTTAAAGAAATTACGGATTTACCCCCATTTATGGGGATGCTTTTTAGTTTGGCTGTTGTTTGGGTTGCCACTGAAATTATTCATAAAAAAGGAACAGAGGAAGACAGAAGACGCTTTACCGTTGTGGGAATTCTGAAGCGGGTGGATATCCCCACCATATTGTTCTACTTTGGAATTTTGGCAGCTGTTGCAGCGCTGGAATCTGCCGGGCATTTGCAGGTTATGGCTGAATATTTCGATAAACACATGCATAATATTTATTTAATTAACGGTGCCATCGGTCTGCTGTCGTCTATCGTGGATAACGTACCGCTCACTGCTGCCGCTATGGGAATGTATCCTGTTATGACACATGCGATGACCGCTGTTTCTTCTGATCCGGCTTTTATGCAGCATTTTGTGCAAAACGGTGCCTTCTGGGAATTGCTGGCTTATGCTGCCGGTACCGGTGGAAGTATCCTTATCATTGGATCGGCTGCCGGTGTTGTTGCCATGGCATTGGAAAAAATTGATTTTATTTGGTACATGAAAAAAATCGGATGGCTGGCGTTACTCGGCTATTTAAGCGGAATCCTAATGTATTGGCTTCAGAATATATTAATTTTTCATCACTAGTTTTAACGCGTGCCACAGAAATTTCAAAAGCGTAGCACGTTTAAATTTGTAAGCCGAATGAATTCCGATAGCGGAGCGTATGGGGATAAATGTGTTCAGTACTTCATCGTTCGTTACAACACATAACTTTTTTTATTGATATTACCATAGCTTGTTGCGGGGTAGTTCATCCCTTTCATATTACAAATAACTATATGTA
>WFNG01000119.1 GCA_015488735.1 Bacteroidales bacterium
CGCCGGGAGAGGGCGTAGGAAGCCAAATGGACAGCACGGATGCTGCGCCATCCCTGAGTTTTTACATCACCGACAGCCATATCGTAAAGCTGGAACTGGTTTGTAAAGATGAGCTGGCGGAAAAGGCCATTCACATTATCAGTGAATTCGGCAGTACCAACCGTCCGGGAGACGGCATCATCTACGTCTCCAACGTGGAAAAGGTTTGCCGGGTAAAGAATTGCAAAAGGCTGTAGAGATTACCTGTGCTGGCCGGGATTTGTGCCGAAGGCATTCCCGCGGAAAAACACAGACTACTCAGGACTTTCGGGTTTAATATCAGAAAAGACAGAAGAAACGCCACGAATACACGAATTTCACATGAAAGCACAGACACAGATATTATTCGTGCATTCGTGGTCAAACAAAGAAAAAAGATGAAAAAAACAACTTATCGCTTAAGCAAAATGGATTGTTCTTCCGAAGAATCCATGATACGCATGAAACTGGAACCGTTTCGTTTTGTAAAAAAACTGGAATTTGACCTGGACAAACGGGAAGTAACGGTTTTCCATGACGGCCACGAACCGGAAATCAGGAAGCACCTAAAGGCATTGCAATTCGGAATGGAACCGCTGGGTTCCACCGAAATTTCCGGGGCAGAGCCGGAGGCCGATGAGGGCCGGCATCAGCGAAAGCTGCTGTGGACGGTACTGGCCATCAACCTTAGCTTTTTTGTCATCGAAATGGCTGCCGGGTGGCTGGCACAATCTATGGGCCTGATAGCCGATTCGCTGGACATGCTGGCCGACTCGCTGGTTTACGCCCTCAGCCTGATGGTGGTGGGGCACAGTGTGGCACGCAAACTCCGTATCGCCCGCATCAGCGGCTATTTTCAGATGCTGCTGGCTTTTCTCGGCTTTGCCGAAGTGATACGCCGCTTTTTCGGGGCGGCCGAGCATCCTAATTACCTGATTATGATGGTGGTGGCGGCATTGGCACTTATTGCCAACGCCGTCAGTCTGTGGCTCTTTTCCCGCTCGCGCAGCAAACAGGAAGCACACATCAAAGCGAGTCAGATTTTTACTTCGAATGATGTAATTATCAACGCCGGCGTAATACTGGCCGGGGCTTTGGTCTGGTTTACCCGCTCCGGCATTCCCGACCTGGTCATCGGAGCTGTTGTTTTCATGGTGGTCATCCGGGGGGCTTTGCGGATATTGAGGTTGAAATAATGCAGGGTTTTATCCAAAAAATTTTACCACAAAGATCTCAAAGGACGACACAATGGACACGAAGAATCTTCTCCCCCTATGTTCTCCGGGTGCTCTTTCAGGTTTGCAACCTGAAAGTCTCAGTGTCCAAGGATTTTTAATCCGATAAAAAAATAAGGTTTAACCAAAACAAATAACAAAATGAAAACATTACTCATTGCATTCGTTGCCGGCACGTTGATGCTGGTGTTTGGATTTACAAAGTACAACCTTCCCGGAGGCAAGAGCCTTTCACAGCAGGACACATCCGGAAGCATTACCGGAACAGCACTCTTTCAAAAGAACTGCGCTGTTTGCCACGGTGCTGACCTCAGTGGTAGTCCGCCGGCCTTCCCTTCGTTAAAAGAGGTAAAAACACGAATGACCAGAACACAGATTGCTGACTTATTGAAAACAGGACGCAACAACATGCCTTCGTTTTCGTATTTGGCTGATGCGGAACGGCAGGCACTGGTTGGCTTTTTGTATGGAGAGAATACGGAAAGTCAGGTTCAAACACAGCTTACACCTGAGGAACAGGGCAGAAATCTTTTCGTTGCTAACTGTGCCCGTTGTCACAAAGCCAAACCAGGTGACCCGTTGCCTCCCGATCAGCGCAGGATGGGTATGCGTCCACCTGTTCTGGCCGGCGTTACCCGGTATTTGGATATCCCGCGTTTTGAGACAATTCTGAATATAGGGCCCTGCTATATGCCCTCTTTTTCCTTTTTAAATCAACAGAAAAAAAGCAGTATTTACTTCTGGCTGAAAACGCTGGAAAAAGATGCCCCGCGATACAATGGCATGATGCAAAGACGCGGAAATATGGGCTGCGGAGGTTATCGGTAAGAACAAAACCAGATTAAAAATCTCTATAACTTGATTGTTGTCGTGATTACCCGCTTGAATGATCCTGCCTAAGGCTAAGGCAAAAGGCCGGCAAATTGTAACCTGTATAAGGACTTGTTTATCAGAAATTATTATTTTTGGATAATGAGAAAAGAGGTGAGGAATAGATTAGCTGCTGTTTTAGACCGTGTAAAAGACCCTGAAAACGGAACTTCGGTTGCCCAATTGAATTTGGTTGCCGGAATTAAATATAACGATCAGGCAAAAGAGTTTGCCGTGTATATGTACACCGTTAAACCGGCAAAAGTGTGTTGCGTTGTTTTTCAGTTAAACGCTTATGCACAAATTGAAGAGATGCTAAAAAAAGAAATTGAAGAGGAGTTTCCGGACAATAGCGTTATTTTTAAAAATTTTTGAAATTTCTCCCCTTCCCTTAGTCCGGAATAATAAAGATAACGGACTAAAAAAATTGTGTAATTTTCACAGCGCAAAATCACCAAAACTGAAAAGATGAAAAAGTTGTTTTTCCCTGTTTTTGTCATGCTTCTGCTTGTGCCTGCCGGGATGTTGTTTGCACAATCAACGGGTTACGACCCGCACAAGGCTTTTGAC
>WFNG01000120.1 GCA_015488735.1 Bacteroidales bacterium
CGAAAAGGTTTGTGGACCTTTCTTATACGGATTTTGTTACAATCCGGATTTACGAACGGTTCTGTTATTAGCGCCGAATATTTTATAGCTAAGAGTAAGTTGCGTTGTAAAAAGATAACGCCGTATTGTCATATCCACACTGTTTGGATCTACTTTAAAATATTTATCTGTCATAAAATTCCCTAGGTCTTCGTAACAAACAACACCCAGGCGAAAACGGGAGCCCAGCGCATAAGCATAGCCTAATTGTATTCCGGTATAAAACGGGGTATAGTGATAGGTGTATGCAAGCCCGGTTTCATAATCGTGCTGCATAAGGTTAAAATTAGCCAATAAACCTATTAAAATAACAGATTTCAAAGAGTGGCCTATACTCCAATACAGGTTAAGGGGTATTCTGATTGTTTTAAGATGGGTATATTCTTTGTTTTCGGGACTTGAATAAATAGGATCCTCATAACGGGCATACGAATATCCTACACCGGTCCCCAATGCCAGATAATCGTTAAAGGAATAGGCCACCCCGGCATTGATACCGGTTGACAGCCCAGGAGTAGATTCTGCGGATACTGATGATTGGGAACCTTTTTCAATCTTTTGCCATTCCAGGGCAAAGCCCGTTTCAGCCCCAATGTTTACGGACCACTGGGAAACAGCCCAAAAAGGTATTCCTAAAAGGATAAAAAGGATAATTTGTTTTTTCATAAGTACATTTTTTATAATTTAATAATTATATTCAATATTTGCAAAAACATTTTTGGTTGTACCCCGTGTCCAAGCTTTTAAATGGACTTGCATAAGATATATTTCAGGACCAGGATATGCATTCCAAGTTTTTGGTCCAAAACCGTAATATGGCGATGGTAAGCGTAAGCTAGAACAATCTTCTGCGGATACCATATGAGGTATGTCGTAAGATTTTATACCCCAAGGAGTCATTATAGTAAAATCATCACCGTTAACATTTGTACCTTCAATATCTATTTCTGTTTTATATGGCAACCATGTATTAAAAGCCCACCACTTTTTTTTCTCAGCAGATGCTTGTATATGGGCATAATAGCTTACAGCATTTACGTCAGCGTATGAATTCCAGTAAGCTACTACATGGAGATAAACCCGTCTGTTTGAAGTTTGGTTTTGCGCGTCGCAAAAATGTGTGCAATTGTTAGTGGAATTATTTCCAGAAGAAGTGTCATTGATAAATGTCCGACTTTGAGAATCACTTGTATTAAAAGAATATGCATATTTTTTCAGTTTTACAACAGAATTGATACTATTATTTTTTATGTCAGAATAATGAATAAATAATAATTTATTAATATTCTCCCTACTTGTCGAAAGTTTATATTCACCTAAGATTCTATATGCTTTATTCCCTATTATATACAAGCCTTTATTGTTCGCAATACTTGTGTAAGGATTAGGATATATAATGGGCTCATAATGTATTCCATCCTTTTTTCTTTTGACAGTCAAAACATCACGGTATTTTTCCATGATACTTTTCAGGGATATAAGAGAATTTGCATTTTCTAATGCATTTATTGCACTGTCAAACTTTTCAGAATATGATTTAAATTTATTTAATTTAGCCCAATCATTTAATTGAGAAATATTATACTTACTTAAGTGTTCGATAGCGTTATTATATTGTTTCCAATTATTAAAGATTATAATGTTATTCTCAATATTTAATGGTATATTATTTTTTTTCATTATAGTCGTTGGTGGAATATTCTTTCCTTCAGTTTTCTGAGATTTTGCAATAGGTATTGAATTTTTCTGGCAGGCCGTAAAAGCCAGTGCTATTAACATTATGACCGCAATTCCTGTAATTATTTTTTTCATGATTTTTTCAATTTAAATTAATACATTTAAGTTGCTGTTTTCAGGGCACAACTGCCCGTTTGGTCTTGCCTTTGTTTCGCCAAAAGCCGGCGTGCCTTATCCTGCAACATTTATCCCGTGCAAAACCGGTAACGTATGGGTTAGTTTTGTATCTTTGCCACGTTACCTCCTTTCTTTGTTATGGGTTGATATATTTTCGTTGACATCTCATTGCAATTGAAGGAGGTTTTATTTTTTCTTCCCTTACCTGCAGCCTTCAGGAAAAGCAAATATTTATTATTTGGGCAAAGCCACCGCTGAACTTCATAAAAAACAAAGCGGAAAGAAGAAATTTTTCGACTTTTCGAAACAGATATTCGAGTTATCATACTACAAAGTAAAAAAAAAATCGAAAAAACAAAGTTTTTGAAAAGTTTTTTTGGAATTTAACTTATGCATATTCGATGAATACCTTATTTATAACTGTTTCGGACGTCCACGCCTGAAGTGTTTATAACATCATACCAAACAAGTGTACCAACCATTTCGGGCGTGGACGCCCAAAACGGTTGGGGGTTGGGAAAAAATTACGGGAATTACGTAGGTTCCCCTCAGATTTTCTTCCCGCCAAAAAGCGTATTTTTGAAGAAAAAAATCATTTATCATGTTGAAAAAGTACAAAAACGGGGTTCTGCTGTTGCTGTTTTTGTTGCCGCTGTTTTCGGTACAGGCGCAGGACCGGCTGGAGCAGGCGTTGACGCAACTGGCTAAAACTTACCCCATCACCATTAAAAAAATGGCGGTGGACAGTTTCTTCACGGAGAAATACCTCATCGAATTCAAAGAACCACTGGACCATAACCATCCCAACGGGAAAACATTTAACCAGCGGATTTTTCTTTCCGTTAAGGGGCTGGATAAACCGGTGGTTTTTGTTACCGAAGGTTATTGGGCCAATTATGCTGCCAATCCGAAATATGTCAATGAGTTATGTCCCATTTTAGATGCCAACCAGATTGTGCTGGAACATCGGTTTTTTCCGCCCTCGGCTCCCGATTCGCTCAACTGGCGATACCTCACTGTGCAACAGGCGGCTGCTGACGACCATGCCGTTGCGGAAATGCTTAAACACATTTTTCACGGTAAGTGGCTCAGCACCGGCATCAGCAAAGGCGGCCAGACCTGTATGATTTACCGCTATTATTATCCCGATGATGTAACAGCGAGCGTCCCTTACGTTGCGCCACTGAATTTTTCTATCACCGACAGGCGAATTAATATGTTCCTTGACAAAGACGGAACCAAACAATGTCGCCAGGCCATCTACAATTTTCAGAAAGAGTTGATTAGCCATCGCGACAAATACCTGCCTTATTTTGAAAAAGAGGCAAAGGCAAAAGGTTATACATACAACCGTATCGGCTGGGAAAAAGCTTTCGATCTCATGGTTTTTGAGTATCGTTTTGCCTTTTGGCAATGGGGAACGGCCAAGTGCGATTCCATCCCCATGACACCCGATCTGCCTATGAAAATGGTGCGCTACTGGGATAAAGTGGCTGATTTTTCGTGGGTATCGGATCAGGGAATTAAAAAATTTGAACCCTTCTTTTATGAAGCCATGAAACAGATGGGGATGTATGGATACAACATTGCCCCGTTTAAACAATGGACGGTTTTCAAACACAATCCCAACTTTAACTTCACATTACCCAAAGGCACCAAACCTGGCTTTAATCCTTCTGTCATGGATTCCATCGATTGTTTTATCCGGCACAAAGCACACAACATGATGTTTCTTGTGGGTGGTTCCGATCCGTGGGGTTCTACTTCGGTAAACCTGACCTACCAAAATAATCTGGTGAAATTTGTTAAACCACATGGAAGCCACCGAACCCGGATTGATAACCTGTCACCGGAAATGAAGGAAAAAGCCATTGAAATTTTGAAAAAATGGATGGGGGAAATCTCGTTAGAAAACAGGAAATAAGATGCAATAATTTTATATTGATTTTTTTAAGTGCGTTCTTTCAAAGCATTCTATTTAACAGAAAAATAACGAAAATTAGCTTTTTTTCCGTAAACTTGCATTCCGAAAG
>WFNG01000121.1 GCA_015488735.1 Bacteroidales bacterium
CGCTTTTAGCTGGGCGGTTTCCGGGTCAAGTAGGCAAATATTCTGCCTCTCGACACCTGCCACCAGATTAAACATTCCGGTATATCTTCCCACCACGTACAGCCCGTTATCTCCTGTCGAAAGCACGCCAATATGCGCCTTGGTATTATCATTTCTAATGCCGTGATGAAAGCTGGTAAAGCTCAAATCATTTCTTTTCAGCCGGCAAAGCCCGTTGACCACACTGTCTTTATAATAGGTAAAGTCTCCGCCAAGGAAAATATACTTATCGGTTACGGCAAGGGCATATACCGTTTTTACGTTCGGGAAATTCACATATTTTCCGGTTTGGAGGTCAATTCCCCCAAAATTATTCGGATAGTGTTTCAAAAAATAAAAATCTCCGGAAAGCAGGAATTTGCCACCATACGACGAAAAGGAGTTAACACTGTAGTTCGGTAACGGGTTCCAGTCGGTAAATTGGTTGTCAGTGCCGTTCAGGCTGACAAAATAATTCCGCTTTTCTCCCGTAGCAGTATTTGTAGCTGACATTCCCCAGAAATAGATCCGGTCATCAACAACAGCAACCTGTGGAATATCATAAATATTACTTCCTAAAGAACCGCTCCTTACAAATTCCAGGTCCGGATTGACCGGGGAAAGTTTCTTTGTGGATAAGTTGAAGATACCGGCATTTTTAATGTGTATCTCATTCCGGGTCAGGTTAAATCTACCGACAAGGTAAAGCTGGTTGCTGTGAAAAGCCATCCCTGTAAAGAGGGGATTATCATAATAAGAGGTGTGGATATGAAACGTGGTGTCGAGGTCTCCGGTTTGCATGTTGTAGCGCACGAGGCCGTAAATTCCGGTTCCGCCTTTGGTGAACTGCGGGGCAGGGACCTGAAATTTTCCGCCCGCATAAAGGGTGTCGTTTCTCAGCAACAAACTGTTGATAACCCTGTCAGGCCCTGTAAAACCAGCCTGGTAATTATCGAAATTAATTTCGGGTTTCCAGGGCAACAAAGCACCGGTGGTGGCATTCAGGGCCGCCAGGCCGGGACGAAACTCACCGGCTACCGTATCAAAGGTACCGCCAATGAACAGGGTGTCGCCTTTGGCAAGGACAGTTTTCACATCCCCGTTGGGATTGGGATGAAAACCGGCATCTATTTCGCCGGTAGCGGCATTCAGTTTGTAAACAGAAGTAATAGCGGTGCCGTTTACATCTACGGATTTGAAGAATCTTGCCACATATAATGAATTTCCGTGAAGCAGCAGTCGGGTGGCATTATACACCGGGGTAATCAGGCTTTCCGAAAAACCGGTTACTTCCTTAAAATCTTTGTCAAAATGAAAAATGCCATTCCGGTTGTAATCACCGGCAGCATACCAGCCTCCGCTGCCATCGGGAACCGTTGCATCAAAATTGGCGGCTATGGGCTGTGGAATTTGGGGGAAGTCGTTGTTTTTGTCGAGTAGCACCATGCCTTTAGCGATATATCCAAACCCATCCGGATATGATGACCAATACATAGAGGGTTGTCCGATGAGAAGCGTGTCGCCCATCAACTTCATGGCGGTTACCGAGCTGGTTGTAGGAAACAAAAGACGTTTGCCGGTGACTTTGTCCAGTATAACCAGGGCATCCTGTTGATAGCCATCCACTTTGCCCAGCCAGCCTGAAAGGATTACTTTATTATTGCCTATTTCGATTTGTTCCACATAGCCCGAGCCGGAAAGATCGGGATTCCAGCCGGGGTCAATGGAATGGGTTTTCAAATTAAATCTTACCACGAGCTTGTGCAATTTTCCTGTACCATCATTTATGGAAAAATTTCCACCGGCATACAGGAACGCACCATCCGTTTTTAAAACATTGATTTTATTTCCGGACTCCCAGGAAAAGTTCCAGGCAGGATCCACGGTTTTATCAGCCAGTATGTGTACCAGTATTTTCTGGTTGCGGTTGCTTATTTTATTAAATGAACCTCCGAGGAACCATCCCCCCGTCCCATCCGGGACAACAGCCAGAACTTTATCGGAACTCCAGTAACTGCGCAAATCGCCTGCAAGTGGCATACCGGCAGCAGGTTTATCTGAACCGTTCAAAAAGAAAGCGACAGGTCCGGTTTTTTTGCCCACATAGCTGAAATCACCACCCATGTAAAGGGAATGGCCATTCAGGATAGTGGTGTACACTTTTCCATCTGTGGAAAAAATGATCGAGTCAGGGGATATTTGTGCTTTTGAAACCTGGAAAGCAAACAACAAAAGAACCAAACTGAACAGGGGAAACAAAGTTTTTGACCGGAGGTCGGTTTTTGTTTCGGCTGGAGAAAAAGTGTAGGGGATATTCATAATGAAAATTTTTAGGTGTAATTATTTGAATATTCAAAGATACCCCATCACTGCCGGGTGGCAGGTGTCATATCGTACGAATATTGGTCATATCGTAAAATAATGGAAAGAACAGGGGTAAAACCGGTTAGGATACCATTATTTTTTTCTGCTGCGGGAAGATATGGAAACGGTAATTGAAAAGTGGCGAACTTACGCAATACAGTGGGAAGTGTAATGTCAATTTGATATTATAGCTGCCTGGTTTACCGTTTCTTCAATACTATTTTTTTTATAAGCTGATGCCCCTTATCTGTTATGCGGATGAAGTAAAGTCCGTTGTTCAACGAGGATAAATCAACCTGCATTGTTCTCCTGTTATTTCTCGCAACTACCTGGCCTAAAATATTAAGTACCTCTATACGCGCTTCTTGTGTTAATGTTGTCGTGTGAATAAAAACCTTTCCGTTGGTGGGGTTAGGATACAATTGAATATCCTTTTCAAAATTGTTTTTTACAATTCCCACCGTAGAAACGGTATAGCACGGAGAGGTGTCCACACAGGCATTTTGTGTGATTTCGACCGCATAGATTCCGTTTTGTTCTGGTGTATAGCTTTGTTTTGTGGCTCCTGAAATGATAGAATGTCCGTTGTTGCAATCCAGCCACTGGTATTGTGCCGGGCTGGCATGGGCTATGAGCGTATCTCCTTGTAACGAAACCAGTGTATCCACATGGTTTATTGCCACAAAAGTGGTTATCAGACTGTCGCATCCGTTAGCGGTTGCCAGATGGCTGGTGTAGGAGGTGTCGTTGGAGATGCTGTTTATTGTGTTGCCGTCAGGAAAGGTGTAACTATCTCCATGGTAAATTTTTACATTTTCTTTTGTGGTGTCTGTGGAACATATCCTAAACATCCTGATCAGGCCGGGGTAACGGATGTTGTTTGCCATTCCCCAGGCACGATAATAATAGGTAGCCGGAACCAAACCCTGTCCGGACCATGCCGAATAAGTTCCGCTTCCGGAATCGGCAACAATATCGGTCAGTACCTCGGGATTGGTGCCGTAACTAAAACCCCTTGCTGTTTTTGCGCTGTCGGTGGAAAAAATAACAGTACCGAAAAACAGTGCCGAATCTCCCTGTACAATCACACTGTCGGCACGCAGGTTTATCACGGCTTCTGCCGCGCCAATATCGATAATCGAATCCGTGAACCGGGGATTTTGGTAAAAATCCTGAACCAACGGAGGTTGAGGTTTGTAGTCGTTGTCCCCGCTGTCGATACAGGCCGAGCCGGGGTTTAGATACCAGTCGGCATTGAAAATGTTTTGCCTTCCTTCGGGAGTAGTAATATTTCCTATGGAATCTGCAGGGTTTCTAAAAGCAGGATAGTGGATGGTATCAGAATAGCCGATATTCATCGTATCCAGTGTTATGCTGTGGTGGTATGAAGAAAAATCCGTTGAGGGGTCGCCAATAGCGCAATGGTGCAGGTCTCGTATCCGGTTCATGTTTATCTGGTTCCCTGAATTCCCCCAAACCACATTGTTGGCCACAAAGGAATATTCCCCATAATAATAACCGGTTTTGCCTTTGTTACGGGTAACAGTACAATTATACACTCTCCAGTCGTGTAATTGAAAAATGCCGGCTCCGTCTCCGGGGGTTTCATTGTTTGAGATAATGCAACCGAACAGCCCGGGGGCAGTGTTGAATCCTTTGAGATAAACGCCGCCACCACGACTTTCGGAGTAATTATTAATAATCAGTGAATTATACGCCCGGGCATCGTCTATGAGCATGAGGCCGCCACCGGCCCCTTTTGCTTCTGTTATCGCGGATGACGCAATGGTAAATATCGCCTTTTTGCGTGATGTTGATACCGCCCCCGCCGCCGGCAGCATAATTACCGTATATCCGGCAATCTGTTATTGTTACATGATAATATCTTGATGTACGGTCTTTTACGTAAATACCACATCCATTGGCATCGTTACCTCCCCCATCGGCATAGCCTCCGGTTAGATATAATCCGTTGATTTCCGTTCCCGGCGCCGACATGTTGCAAAAGAGGACATGATACGTATTGTCGGTGTCAGCTGTGGCCGAGCCGATGTTAGCGGACAAAATGGTTTTGTATTGTTCAATATCACGGTCGCCTCCACCGGTTGGATAGCCGCCCATCAGTCTCACTCCGGAGGGAAGGTTGAAAAATTTAGTACGATCGGTTGTGTTGGTAGGCAGATAGGTCCCTTCGGCGATAAAAACCGTATCGCCGTTACCCGCTATTTTTAATGCCGGTTGCAGACTGTCGAACGCTGTAGCCCAGGAAGTACCATTGTGAGTCCCCATGGCAGCAGAATCGACATAATAATTCGTTGAAAAGGCGTTGAGGCCAATCAGAAGGAACAGGGGAGTAAAAACTTTTTCATGGGAATTAATTATTTATTAATTAACCAGAGATATTTTTTAAATTTCTATTGCTTTTGAAGGATGACTTTACGGATATATTCTTGTTTGTTGTCATTTATACGGATAAAATATAATCCTTCATTCAAAGTTGACAGATCCATTTTTAGTAAGCCCTTAGCGGGTTTCATAACTACCTGGCCAAGAGAATTCAGCACTTCTATTTTTGTAGGTTGGTTTGAGCCTTCAAAATGAATTTGAATCTTCCCGGTAGTCGGATTGGGTGAAACGGTAAATTGAGATACTGCATTAATATTGTTTACAGCGGCTGTGCTGCCATAAGCCATAACCGTTGTTTTACGCGAATACCAGTTATCCTGATAGACGACATAAGGCTTTCCGTTGTTGTCAGTGGTAATGTCTATCAAATTAGCTTTCGATTTTGAGACAACTCCGCCTACACTTTCCCATTTGTTGTTTGACAATGTCTTAACATGAACTTTATTGTCGTTGTCATCAAGATAGGCAATGTAAAGTGTGCCATCGGCAGCGGATGTAATACTGGTATAGACTGCCTGGCCATCAGAAATTCCTGGATTTCCGACAATTTCCCAGTCAGTACTGTTATATTTATAAACTGTTGCTTTCGCCTCTTTGTCCCAGCCCACAACGTATGGTGTATTATTTATGGTCGTTAAAAAATCATATCCATCAAGTGTTCCTCCCGAAAAGTCAGGAGAGCCTAACACACTCCAGGTATTGTTATGAAAAACCATGGCTGTTGCTCTGGTATAGTAATCGTCAACATCACGATACACGACATAAATGTCATCGAATACAGCAATATCAATTACATTAGGTAAGGAGCATGTTGAGAATCCCGGCTTGCCTACAACTTCCCATTTGGTACCAGAAAAAGATTCTACCGTAATCTTATACCCGTTGTCCCTGTCCTGGAAAGCTACATACGGTATTCCGGCTGCCACAGCCAGGCTCACGATTTCAGAGGAGGCAAATTGAGGTGATCCTACATTCTGCCATTGGCCTCCCATCAGGTTCATAACGGTTATTTTATTATTGGCGGCATAGGCAAGAAAAAACTGGCCGTTTTCAATTTTGAAATCCAGATTCGAGACAGGGCCTTCTGTAAACCCTGCCGTTCCTACAACCTGCCAGGTACCACCGGAATATTTCATGATGGTTACTTTTTTGTCATGGTCAGGATCTGTGAAGGCAACATAAGGAATGGTACCATCTATGGCTATGTGCTGGTAATAACTATCCGTTGCGGTAAATCCTCCTTGTCCGACTTCGTACCATGAATTACTTACTTTAAGACCTGATTGAGCCATCATAAATACGGGAAGGATTGTCATTAATACCGAAAAAAGTAAAGTTTTGTTTTTCATAACTGCTTTGTTTTAATTAAAAATTTCTGTTATTATAATTACAGCTTTATCTTGACAAAAATAGAGTACCCTATTCATGTTATTGTTATCATATCGTACAAACACCTGTCATTTGGTAAAATTCATCACTAATTGGCAGGTATTTGGTATGAAAAGACAGGAGAAAAAAGAAACTGGTGTGATTATCGGAAGGCTTACGATGCTATTTTGGTCTGTTTATGATAGGTTCCAGCTGTTACGCCTTCCACCTGTTTAAATGCCCTGATAAAAGAACTTACCGAGCCAAAGCCTGACTGTTCGGAAAAATAATTTAACGAGTAGTTAGATTCCATGTCTTTATCCATAAGCGTCTTCGCGTGTTGAATCCTGTAACGGTTTACAAAATCGCTGAAACTCATCTTGAATTCAGTATTTATCAGCTGGGAAAGGTAGGTTCTGTTGGTGAAAAGTTTGGGACTTAAATCTGTAATCCGAAAATTGGGGTTAAGGAAGGGTTTTTCTTTTTCCATGAAAGCCACTAACTTTTCTTTCAGTAAATTTTGATTTTCCGGCTTCTCATACAGGTCAATATCAGAAATTTCATCCTCCTGTACTTCGACAATAGTCTGCTTTTGCTTATTGCCCAGCAGCCCGATGATGAATAACAAAATACTGAAAATAACGGAGGGGATATACAGCAAATTCTCTTCCTCAAAGAAATGTCGTCCAACGATATTCAGTAAAAAACTGGAAACGGCAGCGACGATAAGGGTGATATTTAATAATTCGAGCCACACAATTTTTTTATCCGAAAGGTTAGCGTAAAAATTAGCTATACGCTCGTTGTATTTCTTAATAAAATAGACGCCTAATACCAGATAAGCTATGGTTTGTAGCCCGAAAACAATACGGCTGAAAAAGAATACAGAAGCCAATAGCGACACGATCAAAGGTGATCCGCCGGAAGGAAAAGTATTTTGGAAGAGTACATCCTTCAGGTATATATCTCTTGCTTCCGGTGTGGCAAAAGTACTCAGTACCTCAAACAAGATAGCAAGAATGACCGCCGGAGCCAAATGCCAGAGATAATGGCTCTTAAAATCCTTGTCACGCGTTAGTAAACTGATATAGATAAAATACAAAGGATAAACGGAGAGGCTGGCAAACATGTACAGCCCATCAATCTTTAGATAAAAATCGTAATAATGTTTGAAAAACGCGGCATGTGTGAAATATACGACAGATGCTGTTAACATGAAGATACCCAATGCGTAACGTGGCTTATTGTCACTGGCTGTGTTCACGATGAATATCAATCCCCATAAGAAACTTATATAAAACGGGGTTAATATAATGATGTCACGAAAGAGCTGCATACCGGTTGTATTTTCTCAAAATTCAATTCTGTTTTGATAAAACAAATGTAAAAAAAAGTATTGATTGAATAAAAAAATGAATGGCATGCTTGCTCTTGTGTATAACAAACGATTGCGGTACTATTAATGGCGTTTTCAATAAAGATTTATAAAGTTTTGAGGAAAAACAATATATATTATAAGTTATTGATAAATAGATTATTATACGACTTTATATTAAGCGGATATATGAATAACAGGGATGGGTAAGAAAAAAAATAAAAAAAAGCTTGACTTTCTCAAATAGTTTCTATTTTTACCCCATCAAAATAACGAAACAAATGAAACGGGTTTTCGGGAGGATTTATGTCATTATTACCATTCTCGTACTTGTGGGTCATACCCCATAAACCGGAGACCTGTATATAATATTAAAAATTTATGAAGCTCTCCGGTCATTATCGGGGAGCTTTTTTATTAAACAAAAAGTTATGTCGTATCCGTTAAGAAGCCTTACCTCCACCTCTGGGAGGAATATGGCCGGTGCCAGAAGCCTTTGGCGCGCCAATGGCATGCAGGAAAGCCAGTTTAGCAAACCGGTCATCGCTATTGTCAATTCTTTTTCTCAATTTGTTCCGGGCCATGTGCACCTGCACGAAGCCGGACAGCAGATAAAAAAGCTGATTGAAGCCGAAGGCTGCTTTGCTGCCGAGTTTAACACCATTGCCATTGACGATGGTATAGCCATGGGGCACTCAGGAATGCTTTATTCGCTGCCTTCGCGGGATTTGATTGCCGACAGCGTGGAATATGTGTGCAATGCCCATACGGTGGATGCCATGATTTGCATCAGCAATTGCGACAAAATAACTCCCGGCATGATGATGGCTGCCATGCGTTTGAACATTCCCACGGTGTTCGTTTCCGGTGGTCCCATGGAAGCGGGAACACGCAAAGGGAAAAATTATGATTTGGTGGATGCCATGGTGCTGGCTGCGGATGAGTCGGTAAGCGATGAAGAGCTGCACGAAGTGGAAAAGATAGCCTGTCCTACCTGCGGTTCCTGTTCGGGGATGTTCACTGCCAACTCCATGAACTGCCTGAACGAAGCCCTCGGACTTGCCCTTCCCGGTAACGGAACGGTGGTAGCCACGCACGTCAACAGGGAGGCAATGCTGAAAAAGGCGGCAGAACTCATTGTGAAAAACACTTTCCGGTACTACCGTGACGGGGATGACAGTGTATTGCCGCGCAACATCGCTACCCGCGAAGCTTTTGTTAATGCCATGTCAGTGGATATTGCCATGGGCGGGTCCACCAATACGGTGTTGCACCTGCTGGCCATTGCCCACGAGGCAAAAGTAGATTTCAGTATGAAAGACATTGATGCCCTTTCGCGGAAGATTCCCAATCTCTGTAAGGTGTCGCCCAGTTCGCATTATCACATGCAGGATGTGAACCGTGCCGGTGGCGTTTTGGGCATTATGGGCGAATTGGAAAAAGCGGGTTTAATAGATGCTTCTGTAAAACGGGTAGATACACCTGATGTGAAAAACGCGGTGGAACAATTCGACATCAACCGCCGTTCGCATACCTCTGAAGCAGAGGAAATTTATTCCAGCGCACCGGCTTTTGTCCCCAATTTGCGTATGGCTTCCCAAAATAACTACTTTAAAACCCTTGACCTTGACCGGGAAAATGGTTGCTTTCGAGATGTGGAACATGCTTATAACAAAGATGGCGGACTGGCCGTTTTGTTTGGTAACATTGCCCGCACGGGAAGTATTGTAAAAACAGCCGGTGTTGACCCTTCCATGTTTACCTTTAGTGGGAAAGCCAGGGTGTTTGAATCGCAGGAAGAGTCGGTGGAGGGAATTCTTTCCGGAAAAGTAAAAAAAGGCGATGTGGTGGTCATTCGTTATGAAGGCCCCAAAGGAGGGCCGGGAATGCAGGAAATGCTTTATCCTACCTCTTATCTCAAATCGAAATTGCTGGATAAAGATTGTGCTTTGATTACCGATGGAAGATTTTCCGGAGGTACTTCAGGGTTGTCTGTCGGCCATGTGTCGCCTGAAGCTGCTGCCGGGGGCGAGATTGCACTTATCGAAGAGGATGATATTATAGAATTTAATATTGCCGAAAGGAGTATCCATTTACAGGTACCGGAACCGGAACTGGAAGAGAGGAGAAAAGAACAGCTTGCCCGTGGCGATAAGGCTTTCACACCTTTAAACCGCAACAGGACAATCCCTGCTTCGTTGAAAGCCTATGCTTCGCTTGTCAGCTCTGCCGATAAAGGTGCCGTGAGGTTGATATAATTAATTTATTATTTGCTATTTTAACAGATAACCAAATGTTTATGAGTAAGAAACAAACTATCGAAACCATGAATGGGGCCAAAGCGGTCGTCCAATCACTTCTCCATGAAGGAGTTGATACCATTTTTGGCTATCCGGGCGGAGCCATTATGCCCATTTATGATGAGCTTATGAATGAAGAAAAGGAGAAAAAAATACGCCATATCCTTACACGCCATGAACAGGGAGCTGCCCATGCTGCTCAGGCCTATGCACAGGTCAGCGGGAAAACGGCGGTTTGCTTCGCTACTTCCGGACCCGGTGCCACCAATCTTGTTACCGGTATTGCCAATGCCTATCTCGATTCTATTCCTGTTGTTTTTATTACCGCTCAGGTTATATCCGGACTTATCGGCTCGGCGGCTTTTCAGGAAACGGATATCCTCGGAATTTCCACTCCGGTTACCAAATGGAACTACCAGGTGCGCAAGGCCGAAGAGATTCCGGATATTTTGGCCAAAGCCTTTTTTATTGCCGGAACGGGCAGGCCCGGACCTGTATTGATTGACATCACCAAAGATGCTTTGTTGGATTCGGTGGACTTTTCTTACGAAAAATGTACCTGGATTCGCAGCTATCAGCCCCAACCGAAGCAGGTGAAAGAGTCTGTTGTGCGTCAGGCGGCAGAGATGATCAATCAGGCTGAGAAGCCGATGATTCTTGCCGGTCATGGTATTCTGATAGCCCATGCTGAAGAAGAGCTGCTGGAACTGGCCGAGAAAACCGAGACCCCTGTAGCTGCCACCTTGTTAGGACTATCGGCCTTTCCCTCTGATCATCCTCTTTTTGCCGGATTTTTGGGAATGCATGGAAGCTACAGCTCCAATGTGAATACCAATGAAGCCGACCTGCTTATTGCCATTGGCATGCGGTTCGACGACCGTGTTACAGGGAAACTTTCCGAGTATGCAAAGCAGGCGAAAATCATTCATATCGAAATCGACAAAGCCGAAATCAACAAAAACGTCCATGTTGATGTTGAAATAGTGGCTGATGCCAAAAAAGCCCTGACAAAACTGCTGCCGTTCATTGAAGCGAACAAACATAAATCATGGTTGCAAAGTTTTAAAAACCTGGATAAAAAAGAGCAGCAGGTGGTTGTGGAGAAAGAGACCAGGCCTGAAAACGGGAAAATCAGAATGGGCGAGGTGGTACGCCTGGTTTCGGAGAAGACCAAGGGTAATGCCAATGTGATTACGGACGTGGGACAGCATCAAATGGCTGCTGCACGCTACTACCGTTTTAAGCGTCCCAACAGCCTGATAACTTCTGGCGGAATGGGAACCATGGGCTTTGGCCTGCCGGCTGCTATTGGTGCCATGATGGCCATGCCGAAAAGAGAAGCCGTTCTTTTTGTAGGCGATGGCGGTTTTCAGATGACTATTCAGGAGCTGGGTACCATCATGCAGTACAAAGTGCCTGTGAAAATTGTTTTGCTTAACAATAGTTTTCTCGGAATGGTCCGTCAGTGGCAGGATTTGTTCTTTGATAAGAGATATGCTTCTACTGAAATGGAAAATCCTGATTTTGGACAGATTGCCAAAGGCTACGGCATTCCCGGCGAACGGGTAACTGACCGCCATAAACTGGATATTGCCCTGGACAAAATGCTGGCTGCCGACACTGCTTATTTATTGGAGGTTACCATCGAAAAAGAGGGAAATATTTTCCCTATGATTGAACCCGGTAAGTCCGTCTCCGAAGTTATTCTCGAACCTCATAACCATTAGTCTTCTTATTATGAAAAAAGAATTCACCATTTCCCTGTTTACCGAAAATCATATTGGCCTGTTAAATCAGGTAACCGTGATTTTGACACGACGGCAAATCAATATTGAAAGTATAACGGCTTCCGAGTCGGCTGTGAAAGGAGTCCACCTCATTACGCTGGTGGTTTTTACCTCCGATGAGCTGGTAAAGAAAGTGGCCGGACAAATGGAAAAGCTTATTGACGTTATAAAAGTGTTTGTCCATTCCGGAGAAGATATTATCCACGAGGAGATTGCCCTTTATAAAGTGCGTACCGAAGAGCTGATGGCCAGTAACAAAATTGAACAAATTGTCCGTAGAAACCATGCCCATTTTCTGGAAATTACACCGGAATATGTCGTCATCGAAAGGACAGGGCATAAAGACGAAACCACCGAACTTTTGGACAAGCTCCATCCCTACGGTGTGTTGCAGTTTGCCCGTTCGGGACGTGTGGCCATTACCAAACAAATTAAAGAGCTGGTGCAATATCTCGAAGAGATGGATGCTGAAAGAAATAAACTTTAATTTGAATTTTGATATTTATTTGATTTAGAAACATAAACAACAAAAAAATTACCTATGGCAAAAATTAATTTTGGCGGCGTGGTCGAAAACGTCGTAACACGCGAAGAATTTCCTTTGGAAAAAGCCCGCGAAGTTTTAAAAAATGAAGTCATCGCTGTACTTGGTTATGGCGTTCAGGGTCCCGGACAGTCACTTAACCTGAAAGACAATGGTTTTAACGTGATTGTGGGACAGCGCAAAGATTCTCCTACCTGGGAAAAGGCCGTGAAAGATGGCTGGATTCCCGGAAAAGACCTGTTTGAGCTGGAAGAAGCCTGTGAAAAAGCGACCATTATCCAGTATCTGCTTTCTGATGCCGGACAGATAGCTTTATGGCCCTTGGTGAAAAAACACCTCACCGCAGGAAAAGCACTTTACTTTTCACATGGCTTTGGCATCACTTACAAAGACCAGACTGGTATAGTACCTCCTGATGACGTGGATGTTATCCTGATTGCTCCCAAAGGTTCCGGAACTTCGCTCAGGCGGATGTTCGTTGCCGGAAAAGGACTTAACTCCAGCTATGCTGTTTTTCAGGATGCTACCGGAAAAGCCAGGAATCGTGTGTTGGCTCTCGGCGTGGGCGTTGGCTCGGGCTACCTGTTTGAAACAGATTTCAAACGGGAGGTTTTCAGCGATCTGACCGGAGAACGTGGCGTGCTCATGGGCGCTATCGCCGGTATCATGGAAGCACAATACAACAAGCTGCGATCCATGGGACATTCTCCGTCGGAAGCTTTTAATGAAACCGTGGAAGAGCTGACGCAAAGTCTGCTTCCGCTGGTGGGCGAAAACGGCATGGACTGGATGTATGCCAACACCTCTACAACGGCGCAACGGGGAGCACTCGACTGGAAAAACAGGTTTCGCGATGCTGTAGCCCCTGTTTTTGATAAACTTTACGAAAGTGTGGCCACCGGCAACGAAGCCCGTATTACCATCGAAGCCAACCGTCAGCCTGATTATCGTGAAAAACTGCAAAAAGAGCTGGACGAGATTCACAATTCTGAGATGTGGCAAACCGGCGCCGCCGTGCGTAAGTTACGACCGGAAAGGAATTAATACGATTATTTTTTCGTGGATGAAGCCCTAAGAATCAATGATTCTTAGGGCTTCTGCATAAACAGCAAAAACAGGTTAATTACCACAAGAGCCCTGCTCGATATCGTCAGCCGTCGGGTTGTATCTGTTTCCCAGTATGAATAGTGAGTACACCTTTCCTGTTAAAGGTTCCGGATTGTTTTTCTTACATCCGGGA